>DATMMB010000001.1:0-2132 GCA_035569895.1 Solirubrobacteraceae bacterium
GCCGACGGGCGGCCGCTCACCGCCCCGCGCCGGCCGCCAGCTCGGGCCGCGTGAGGGTGCGCACGAAGTCCTCCAGCTGCGCGGTGGTCCAGCACTCAAACGCCGTGCAGTGGCGCTCGTAGGCCGCGATCACCGAATCGCCGTAGTTCCAGTACAGGCGCGGCTCGGGGTTCAGCCAGAAGGTGCGCCCCGCGCGCGCGGCGATCGCGGCGAACGCGTCGGCGCGGGGGTCGCGGCCGTTGGTGCGCGCGTCGCCGAGCACGATCACGGTGGCGCGGGGGCTGAGGTCGTCGCCGATCTGCTGAAGCAGCTCCGACCACACGCGGCCGTAGTCGGTGTAGCCGGAGATGTCGGCGACGCCGGCGTCGGAGGCGATCCGCTCGTTGGCCGCCTTGAAGTCGCGCTCGCGTTCGAAGATGTCGGTCACCTCCGAGATCCGCTCGATGAACACGAACGAGCGCATCTTGCGGAAGGAGTCGTGCAGGGCGTGCAGCACGGAAAGGAAAAAGACCGACGCGGAGGTGACGCTCGTCGACACATCGCACAGCACGTACACCTCCGGCCGGCGCGGGCGGCGGGGGCGGTAGCGCAGCACCACCGGCACGCCCCCCGTCTGCAGCGAGGCGCGCATCGTGCGGCGCACGTCGACGTGCGCGTGGTGGCGGTGCCCGCGCACCTGGTGGCCTTGCGTGGCCAGGCGCCGGCGCAGCTGCGCCACCACGCGGTGCACCGCGGCAAGGTCCTGCAGCGGGCCCGACGGCAGCGCGCGGTCGAGCTCCCCGAGCGCCCGCGCGGGCGGCAGCTGGCCGGTGCGCTGCACCTGCGCGCGCTCGAGCTCGCGGCGCAAGAGCGCCTCGAAGCGGCGCAGCGCCGCGCGCGGCACGCCCTCGCGGCGGGGGTCGTCCTCGGGCAGCTCCGGCTGGGGCTCGGCGCGCAAACCGAGCGCGCGGCGGATGCGCTGCACGTCGACGCCGATCACGCCCGACCGGTTAGGGAGACGCTCGCGTCCCCGAACCGGCCAGCCGTCGCGGCGGGCGAGCGCGGCGATCGCGATCCGCGCGAGGTCGCGCATCGCGGCGTCGTCGCCCTGGCGCAGCGCCGCGGCGATCTGGCGGCGCAGCGCGTCGAGCTCCTGCTCGGAGAGCTCTTCGAGGTCGAGCCCGGCGGCCTCGTCGCGCGCGCCCGCCCGCCGGCGCTTGTCCCCGTCGTGCTCGTCCTCCCCGCCTTCGCGCACCCCCTCGCGCACGGCCGCCAGCTCCACCGCGCGGAAGAAGAAGCGGTCGAACACCAGCTCGAAGATGCGACGGTCGTCCTGGCTCTTGGCGAGCGTTGCCGCCAAAGCCTCGCGGAAGTCCTCTGCGGAGGTCCACGCGATCTCGCGCAGCACCGCGAACGCGTCGAGCAGCTCGGAAGTGCCTACGGCAACGCCCTCCGAGCGCAGCTCCTCGCCCAGCTCCAGCAGCCGCGCGGCGATGCCCTCGGGGGGTGCCAGTGGGCCCTCGGGGGGTGCCGGTGGGCCGACGGGAGCGGGCATGCCGGAGGCCCCGGGCGGGCCGGTTGGGGCGGCGTCGGCGCGATCGGCGGGCACGGGACCTCCGGCGGCTCAGGTCGCGCCGGCGACGGCCCCGGACTCCTCGCGCCCGAGCTTCAGCCCGACCCGCTCGGCGACCACGTCCATGTCGGTGCGGTGCTTGACGATCACCGACATCGTCTCCATGAACGTGTGGGAGTCGATGTCGCGGGCGCCGAGCAGCAGCAGCGCGCGCGCCCAGTCGATCGACTCGGCGATCGAGGGCGGCTTCTTCAGGTCGAGCTCGCGCACCATCCCCACCACCTCGACCAGCCGGCGGGCGATGGTGTCCTGCAGCTCCGGCGTGTGTAGCCGCACGATCTCGAGCTCGTGCTCGAGGCTGGGATAGTCGAGCCACAGGTACAGGCAGCGGCGCTTGAGCGCCTCCGTGAGCTCGCGGGAGTTGTTGGAGGTGAGCAGCACGACGGGGTGCGTGCGCGACTCCACTCGCCCGAGCTCGGGGATCGAGATCTGAAAGTCGGAGAGCACCTCCAGCAGCATCGCCTCGAACTCCTGGTCGGTCTTGTCGATCTCGTCGATCAGCAGCACCACCGGCTGCTCG
>DATMMB010000002.1:0-7517 GCA_035569895.1 Solirubrobacteraceae bacterium
ATCGACGTACTCGACGCCAGTGATCGCAACGTCTCTCGCGCGGCGGTTACGCCGTCCGCTCGGCTCTTGATGGCCGCGTGGTATGCGGCATCGCCCAACGCATCCCGGACCGTCGTGTCCGCTGCGAACGTTGCCAGCTCGGATTCGAGGCGCGCAAGCTGGTCCTGCGCCTGCTCGATCTCGGTGTCCGTCTGCGCAGCGATCAAGCTGGTTCCTGCCATCTCTGACCGAAACGCATCTTCGACGTAGGGCTCGATGCCCTTGCGTGTGATCGAGCTTGGTTCAGGACAACGACCGTTCCCGTGGACGCGGCGGCATCGGTACACGGGGATGATGTGCTTCTTACCGGCCCTCTTGACTTGTGCATCCGACGCAGTCATCACATAGCGACACCCCGCGCAGCGGATGATGCCCGCCAGCAAGTTCTTGTCGCGCCTGGCCTGTGGTCGCGTTTTCTTCTTGATCTGCGCCGCCTGCCATTCCGCCTCGGTGACAAGCGGCTCGCACGCCTCTTTGTTCGTGACCCCGCGACGCGACAACTCGCCGACGTAGATGCGTTTCGCAAACATCCGCTCGACGGTGGTTTCGATCCACAGCCGTCCTTCTGGCAGCGGTAGCTCCGCGTTGAGGAAGCGCACGATCCGGCTGATCGGCTCGCGCGCAATCCGCATCTGCCACGCCTGCTTGATGACCGGAGCGTCGGGGCTCGGGTACAGATGCCGGCCCTCGCGCTTTTCGTACCCCGGCGGTAGGAAGTGCTCGGTGTAAATGCCCTTTTCGACGGCGTGCCGCTGCGCTTCGGCCCACTTCTCGCGCGAGCGCGCGAGGTAGTTCTCCGCGATCGTCATGCGGAAGTCGAACATCATCTTGCCGTCGGGCGTGGTGATGTCGATGTTCTCGTGGACGCTGACGAGCGTGCCGCCGGCCTCCTTAATCTCGACCAGGAGCAAGTTCGCGCCGAGCACATCGCGCGAGTAGCGGTCCAGGTCGTTGACGATGATCCCGTCCGATTCGCCGCTCCGAATCCGCACGATGATCGTGTCGAGGATCGGGCGCTTGAGCTTGCCGCCCGACACGTCCAGCTCCTCGGGGTTGGGCGTGACCGTGTGTCCGTGAGCGTGCGCGTAGGCATCGATGGCCTTGCGCTGTAGCTCGGGACTCTGGAAGCCCTCGCCTTCGCGTCCGTTGACCTGCGATACGCGGCGGTATTCATCGAGCCTCATGCCCCCGACCTTTCTGCGGCGAGCGCCGCGTCGTTTGGCTAGCCTGCCTGGATCAACCAGGAAAGGATGTGTATAGGGACATGAAAGCAGTTATGCAAACCACCAAGGGCGCGATCACGTTCACGCTGTTCGACGAGGACGCGCCGAAAACGGTCGAGAACTTCCGCAAGCTCGCCGCCGACGGCTTCTACGATGGCCTCAACTTCCACCGGGTCATCAAGGACTTCATGATCCAGGGCGGCTGCCCGCAGGGCACGGGGACGGGCGGGCCCGGCTACACCTTCGAGGACGAGATCAACCCCCACAAGGTGGTGCGCGGCGCGCTGGCGATGGCCAACGCCGGCCCCAACACGAACGGCTCGCAGTTCTTCATCGTCACCGCCAAGAAGTGCTCGTGGCTGGACGGCAAGCACACGGTGTTCGGCGAGGTCAGCGACGGCATGGAGGTCGTCGATCGCCTGGATGGCGTCGCCACCGACGGCGCCGACCGCCCGGTCGAGCCGGTCGGGATCGCCTCGATCGAGCTGTCATAAAGGAGTAGCCTCTGTAGCGAGCGCAAACCAGTTTTGGAGGATCTGCCATGGCGACGGTCGAGGAGCACGCAGTCGAGATTCACGAGGCGATGAACGGAGCGGTGGATGGGAACCCGCCCGCCCCGGCGGTGGTGCCCGCCGGCGGGGCCGAGATCCCCGTCGAAAACCCGGCCACCGGGGAGATCGTCACGACCGTCCCCGACCTCGACGCGGCGGCGATCGCGGAGCTGGCCAAGCGCGGGCGCCTGGCGCAGCCCACCTGGGAGGCGTACGGCTTCGAGGGCCGCGGGCGCATCCTGCGGCGGATGCAGAAGTGGGTGATGGACAACTCCGAGCGGATCATCGACACGATCGTCTCGGAGACCGGCAAGACCTACGAGGACGCGCAGCTGGCGGAGATCTCCTACGGCGCCGCCGCGTTCGGCTTCTGGGCCAAGCACGCCGGGGAGTATCTGGCAGACGAGCGCGTGCACACCAGCTCGCTGTTCGTGAAGGGCAAGAAGCTGATCCTGCGCTATCGCCCGCTCGGCTTGGTCGGCGTGATCGGCCCGTGGAACTATCCCTTGGTCAACTCCTTCGGCGACTGCATCCCCGCCCTGGCGGCAGGCAACTCGGTGATCCTCAAGCCCTCCGAGGTCACCCCGCTCACCTCGATGCTGCTCGCCGAGGGCTTCGCCGAGTGCGGCGTGCCCGCCGACGTCTTCCAGGTCGCGACCGGCCGCGGCGACACCGGCCGCGCGCTGATCGACGAGGTCGACATGATCATGTTCACCGGCTCCACCCGCACCGGGCGCAAGGTCGCGCAGGCGGCCGCCGAGCGTTTGATCCCCTGCTCGCTGGAGCTGGGCGGCAAGGACCCGATGATCGTGCTGTCAGATGCCGACCTCGAGCGCGCGGCCAACGTGGCCACCTACTACTCGATGCAGAACTCCGGCCAGACGTGCATCTCGATCGAGCGCGCCTACGTGGAGGCGCCGGTGTACGACGAGTTCGTCGCCAAAGTCACCGACAAGGTGCGGGCTCTGCGCCAGGGGCGTCCCGGCGGCGGGCCGGGCACGGTCGAGGTCGGCTCGATGACCTTCCCGCCGCAGGTCGACCTCGTCGAGAGCCACGTCAACGACGCCATCGACAAGGGCGCCCGCGCGCTCACCGGCGGGCACCGGGGCCAGCAGAACGGCGGCCACTACTTCGAGCCCACCGTGCTGGTCGACGTCGACCACTCGATGAAGATCATGACCGAGGAGACGTTCGGGCCGACGCTGCCGATCATGAAGGTCAGGGACGCCGAGGAGGCGCTGCGCCTCGCCAACGACTCCGAATACGGCCTGGCGGGATCGGTCTTCAGCAAGGACACCGACAGGGGCGAGAAAGTCGCCCGGCGCGTGGAAGCGGGCGCCGTCTGCGTCAACGACGCGATCATCAACTTCGCGGCGATCGAGCTGCCGATGGGCGGCGTCAAGGCCTCCGGCCTCGGCTCCCGCCACGGCGCGGGCGGCATCCGCAAGTATTGCAACCAGCAGGCGCTGCTCATCACGCCGAAGCTGGCGCTGAAGCGCGAACTGCACTTCTTCCCCTACTCCCGCTCCGGCACCAAACGGCTCGGCAAAGCGTTGCGGTTGCTGTACGGGCGGGGGAAGCGGGACTGAGAGGGCCGGGGACGCAGCAGCGCCTGGTGCCCGACCGTCTCAGCGGTCTGCGGGTGCATCTTCGCGCAGCGGCAGGCCGAGCAGCCGTTCGAGCTCGGGAATCGTGGTCTCGGCGCTCGTGTGGTGAACGGTGGCCATCCCCAGCTCCTCGGCGGGGGTGAGGTTGAAGGGCAGGTCGTCGACGTACACGCACGCCTCGGGCGCGACGCCGGCGCGCTCTGCCCCCAGCTCGTACATCCGGCGCGAGGGCTTGCGGATGCCCTCGGCGGCGGAGATCACCACGCCGTCGAACAGCTCCTCGAAGAGGTCGTGCGGGTAGCGGTGCACGCCCCACGAGTTGGACACCAGCGCCGTGCGCAGCCCGGCGGCATGCGTGCGGCGCACCGCATTCACCATCGCCTCGTCGGGCGCCACGCCCGCGAACAGGCCATCCACCAGCCCGTCGGGCTCGACCTCCAGCAAGGCGGCGAATCTCTGCTCGAACTCGCGCTCGTCGAGCTCGCCCTTCTCCAAGGCGACCAGCAGCTCGCGCGCCTCAGGGTCGCTTTTGAAGCGGCCCATCAGCTTCCGCGGGTCGATCTCGGCGGTCAGGCAGAAGGCGTGGAAGGACGCGAACAGGTTGGTCGTGAGCACGCCGCCCCAGTCGATCAGCAGGGCCGAGCGAGTGCCGCTGCCGTCGCCGGCGGCGAGTGCGCTCCCGCTGTCGAGCGCATCGGCCGGCTCACTCACCCCGCGCCACCTCCTCGGCGTGCGCGGCGAGCGCCAGCACGCCCTCGCCGAAGTGCTTCAGGTACGGGTCGTCGGTGGCGCCGGCGAGCGCGCGCCTGTAGTTGCCCTCCATGAACACCGTCATCTTCCACACCGCGAGCGTGACGTACCAGCGCAGGTGGCGCATCGAGCGCTCGCTCCGCGCTTCGTAGCGCTCGATCAGCTCCGCCCTGGTGGGGAAGCCCTCGGCCTTCGTCACCGCGCCGAGCGAGTCCCTGATCCCGCCGGGGGGGTCGTCGGCCTGGCCCCACACCATGCACATGTACCCGAGGTCGGCGAGCGGGTCGCCGATCGTCGCCATCTCCCAGTCGAGCACCGCCGTGAGGCGCGCGGGGGCGCCGGTCGCGAACATCGTGTTGCCGAGGCGGTAGTCGCCGTGCACGATCGTGGCGGGGCCGGACTCTGGCAGGTGCTCGCCCAGCCACCCCGCCACCCGTTCCACCGCGGGGATCTCGCGCGTCTTGTTGATCTCCCACAGACCGCCGAAGCGCCGCAGCTGGCGCTCCAGGTAGCCGGTCGGCTTGCCGAAGTCCTCGAGGCCCGCCGCGCGCCAATCCACGGCGTGCACCTCCACCAAGGCGTCGATCAGCTCCTGCGCGATCCGCCGCCGCTGCGCCGGCGTGTCGAGCGCTGGCGGTAGCGCGAACACGATCGCCTCGCCCTCCACCCGCTCCATCACGTAGAAGGGGCAGCCGATGATCGCCGGGTCCTCTCCCACCGCCAGCACCCGCGGCACGCGCGCGGGAGTGTCTTGCAGCGCGCGCAGCAGCCGCGCCTCGCGCAGCACGTCGTGCGCGGAGGGGGGCAGCGGCGGGCGCGGCGGGCGGCGCACCACCAGCTCGCTGCCGTCCTCGCGGCGCACGAGGTAGGTAACGTTCGAGTGACCCTCGCCGATCGGGCTGGCATCGAGCGCGCCCGCGCCGAGGCCGTGCGCGTCGAGGAACGCGCGCAGCGGCTCCAGCACGAGCAGCGGCGGGCGCGCATTGCCCTGCGCCTCTTCGTGGGTGGCGACGATGTCATCCGGCGCGACTGCTGAACTCACCGTCGGCACGCTATATCAGCCGGCGCGGGCCTGCCACCGCCCTGCTTCGACAGCGCGGGCGCGGGTGCCGCCGCGGGCGACCCGCACCCCTCCTCCTCCCCCTCACCACCGCAACCTCTCCACCGCAACCGTGTCATAGCGACCATGCCCACACCCCGCTCATCTCTGATCTCGCTGCTTGCCGTCTGCGTCGCGCTGGCCGCCGGCGCCCCCGCGGCGCTTGCCTCGCGCAACCAGACCGTCTTCTTCGAGGCCGGCCAGGTGCTGTTCGAACCGCACAGGCGCGAACACGCGATCGCGCAGATGCGCCACCTCGGGGTGCACGCGCTGCGCGTCGAGCTCTACTGGTCGTGGGTCGCGCCCGCGTCGGGCAGCTCCCGGCGGCCGAAGCTCGAAGCGACCAGCCCCGGGGCGTACAACTGGACGCTGTACGACTGGGTGCTGAACAGGGCGAAGGAACTGAAATGGCCGGTGCTGCTCACCGTCACCGCGCCCGTCCCGAAGTGGGCGAGCGCCAACCACACGAGCCTCGGCAGCCCCAACGCGAAGGACTTCGAAGAATTCATGACGGCGGTTGCCCGCCACTACGGCGCCGAGGTCTCGCTGTTCGCGATCTGGAACGAGCCCAACGACATCGCCTTCCTGCAGCCGCAGTTCACCGCGAGCGGGCAGCCGGCCTCGCCGCGCCTCTACCGCGCGCTCTACCAGGACGGCTACGCGGGGCTGAAGGCCGGCGGCCTCGCGCACCCGCGGGTGCTGATGGGCGAAACCGCGCCGATCGGCTTCGACAGCCTCAGCGCCTCCTACATCCGCGAGACCGGCGGCGTCAGGCACGGCGGCCTGCTGCACGACGTGGCGCCGCTCACGTTCCTGCGCGACTCGCTGTGCCTGGACTCCCACTACCACCGCTCCGGAGGCTGCGAAGCGCTGCCCGCCACCGGCTACTCCACCCACGCCTACACCAACAAGCTGGGCCCGCTGTGGCACCCGCCGGAGTCCGACGACGTCACGATCGGCGTGCTCTCGCGCCTCGAAGCCGCGCTCGACCGGGCGGCGCGCGCCGGCGCGATCTCCTCCGGCCTGCCGCTCTACCTCACCGAGTTCGGCGTGCAGAGCACCCCCAACCGCTACCTCGGCGTCTCCCCCGCCAAGCAGGCCGAAGAGGACGCGCTCGCCGAATACATCGCGTGGCGCAATCCCCGCGTGGCGGCCTTCTCGCAGTACCTGTTGCACGACGACCCCACCGGCGGCCCGCCGGGGTCGAGCGTGCACGGCGGCACCGTCGGCTTCCAAACCGGTCTGGAGCTCGTCAACGGCAGCCCCAAGCCGCTCTACTTCTCCTGGCCGCTGCCGCTGCTCGTCACGCGCGCCGGGCGCGGCTTCTCGCTGTGGGGGCTGGTGCGCCCGGCGAGTGGCGCCACCAGGGTGACGGTGCTGGTGCGCCCGCGCGGCTCGAGGCGCTTCCGCGTGCTGCGCAGCGCCCCCACCGAATCGCTCGGCTACTGGAGCTTCACGTCGTCCACCGCGGGTGTCGCCTGGAAGGTGCGCTGGAGCGGCCCGGGCGGGGCAAAGTACGAAGGGCCGCCGATCGGGGTCAGTCCCGCGCCGTAGTCGCCCACGTGGCACCGCCTCTCGCCGCGTCGCGCGAGACTGGCGAGATGGTGGGCCCGACCGGGAGGCGGGCCTACAGTGGAGGGCGATGCCGGAGCTGCCGGAGGTTGAGATCACCGCGCGCCGGCTGGATGCCGCGCTGCGCGGGGCGGAGATCGAGTCGGCGCTCGCGCCTGGCATCAACGCGCTGAAGACGTTCGACCCGCCGCTCGCGGTGCTCGCCGACCGCACGATCACGGGCGTGCGGCGGCGCGGCAAGCACCTGATCGTGGAGGTCGATGGGGGCTTGGCGCTGCTGATCCATCTGATGTCGGCCGGCCGGTTGCAGCTCTACGACAAGCGCGCCGGCCCGCGCGACCGCACCTCGCGGCTGCTCGTGCGGGTGCGGCTGCCGGCGTCCGGCGGCGATCATGCGCCTGGCCTCGCCGCCAACCAGGCCGAGCTGCGCCTGCGCGAGCTCGGCTCCAAGCAGGCGGCGTGGGTGAAGCTGCTGCGTGCCCCCGACCTGGCAGGGGGGGACGATGCGCTCGCGACGCTCGGCCCCGAAGCGTGGCCCGACCCGGGCGACGCGGATCGGCTGAAAGGGCTGCTGGACGCCCCCCGCCCGCTGCACGCGATGCTGCGCGACCAGCACACGATCGCGGGCATCGGCCGCTCGTGGGTCGATGAGATCCTATGGGTGGCCCGCCTCTCG
>DATMMB010000003.1:0-2528 GCA_035569895.1 Solirubrobacteraceae bacterium
CGGCTGCGACGTGGTGCTGCGCCGCGACGAGCTCGGCCTCGACGAGCTCGGCGAAGTCGAGCTGGGAAAGCGCGTGGGCAGCGAGATCCGAAGCCGGCTGGGCGAGGACCCCAACATCGTCTTCGAACACGTCGGGCGGCGCACGTTCGGCGCCTCGGTGTACCTGGTGCGGCGCAACGGCACGGTGATCACCTGCGGCTCGAGCACCGGCTACCGGCACGAGTACGACAACCGCCGCCTGTGGATGCGCCTGAAGCGGATCATCGGCAGCCACGCGGCCAACTGGCACGAAGCGTGGGAGGCCAACCAGCTGATCGCGCAGGGCCGGATCGTGCCGGCGCTCTCGAAGGTGTACCCGCTGGAGCGGGCGGGCGAGGCGGCACGCGAGGTGCAGCTCAACCGCCACGTCGGCAAGGTGGGGGTGCTGTGCCTCGCCGAGCGGGAGGGCCTCGGCGTCGAAGACCAAGCCAAACGGGAGGCGATCGGTGAGGGGCGGCTGCGGCTGTTTCGCGAGCATGCGTGAGATGAGGGGGACACGTTCAATCGCCGATTTGCCGGGCCCCCGGGGGTTGCCGTTGATCGGCAACCTTCACCAGATGGGCGGGCCCTACGAGGCGCTCGGGACGATCGAACGGTGGTGCGATCGATACGGGCCAATCTTCAAGTTCCGTATGGGCGTAAGGGTGATTGTTGTCGTGTGCGATGTGGACGAGATCAATTGCATCCTGCGCGAACGTCCCGAGGGCTACCGGCGCGTGCGCGAGATCGAGACGGGGTTCGCGGAGCTCAGCTTCCCCGGCGTCTTCTCGGTCGAGGGCGAGACCTGGCGGCGCCAGCGGCGCCTTGCGGTCGCGGCCCTGAACTCCAACCACCTGCACGGTCACTTCCACGTTGTGCGCACCGCGACGGAGCGGCTGCACCGGCGACTGCGGGACGCGGCACGCGCGGGGCAGGTGCTCGACATCTGCGAGGAGCTCACTTCATACTCGCTCGACATCGTGGCCACGCTTGCGTTCGGCCATGACCTGAATACGCTCGAGCGCCACAGCAGCGAGCTGCAGCACCACATCGAGGTGGCGTTCAAGGCGCTCAGCTTCCGATGCTTCTTCCCGATCCCCTACTGGCGCTGGGTGCGGCTTCCCGCTGATCGCGCCATGGAGCGCTCGGTGATCGAGCTCAGGCTCGCGGTGGCCACCTTCATCGAGCAGGCACGTGTGCGGATGCGGGAGCGACCGGAGCTGTTCGATGCTCCTGAGAACTTCCTGGAGGCGATGTTGGCGGCGCAGCGACAGGACAACAGCTTCAGCGACGAGGAAATCGTCGGCAACACCTTTACGCTGATGATCGCGGGCGAGGACACGACCGCGCACACGCTCGCCTGGGCGTGCTGGCTGCTCGCGCAGCGCCCCGATGTCCAGGCGCGGTGCGCAAGGGAGGGCGAGGAGTTGTTGGGTGACGATCCGCTGCCCGCCACCAGCGATCTCGTGGCGCGCTTCCGCTACGTCGAGGCCGCGCTGCGCGAGTCGATCCGCCTGCAATCGGTGTCCAGCGGCCAGGTGGTTCAGCCCCTGAGTGACACGACGATCTGCAACACGCGCGCGCCGGCTGGCACGCGCGTGTTGCTCCCAACGCGCCGCATCACCAGGAACGCGGGCGGCTCCGAGTTCGACCCCGAGCGGTGGTTGGACGAGCGCACGGCGCCGGACCCGAAGGTGTTTCTCTCCTTCGGCGCGGGCCAGCGGTTCTGCCCGGGGCGCAACCTCGCCTTTCTGGAGTCGAAGTCGGCGCTAGCGATGATCACGCGCAACTTCGAGATGGAGCTCGACCCCAGCGCCGGGCCTGTGCGGGAGCAGTTCGCCTTCACGATGATCCCCATAGGCCTGCGCGTGCGGCTGCGCGAGCGCGCGGTGACGGGCGTTGCCACCCCGTCCGCCGCCGCGTGAGCGCCGGGCGGCGGCTTGCTCGCAGAGGATCCCCGCTGGCGCCCCGGGGCAGCTCATCGTTAGTTGGCCATGCCCGCCGGTGGGGTGGGCACGCTGGGCCCGTGCAATCGCCCTACGGGGCCTACTCTCATCAGGTGTGCAGCAGTTGGGGGTCGCCCGGCAGTGGAAAGCCGCTCTCGCGAGCCCAGGTGCGAACGGATTTCCATAGGCGCTCGCTGGGTGCGGCGCGGTCCTTCAGCCACACCAAGGTGGCCTGCCGGTCGCGGTCGACCATCAGCAGGCCGTCCATGCCGCGTGCGCGCTTGAGCGTGTCGATCGCCTGCTCGGGTGTGTGGGCGATCGGGGCGCCGACGTTGAGCGAGGTGTTCACCGATGCCTCCACCCCCACCCGGCGCCCCATCGCCAGCAGGTACTCATGGCAGAGGGGGTCGACATCGGGCCGCACGATCTGCAGCCTCCCGGTTCCGTCGCGGTGGATCACCGCCGGGATCTGCTCGCGAGCCAGCGGGCGCGCGTGGGCGGTGAGCACCATGTAGTTGTAGGCGTTGTAGTCGTCGTCGCAGGCGCCCTGCTCGAGGCGGAAGA
>DATMMB010000004.1:0-3339 GCA_035569895.1 Solirubrobacteraceae bacterium
GGCCTACCGATGCGCTGCTGAGCACGGACGAATGTTCCCCACCGCGCGGCTGTGCGTCGGCCACGAAATGGTGGGCGCACCAGCGCGTCAGAGCGCGAGCGTCAGGTCCTGCGCGGGCACCGAGCAACATCCCCCTATCAGGGCCCAGTCTGTGGGCGTTCTGCATGGGTGAATCTCACTCCGCGGCGAGCAGCCACCAGTAGGCACTCTGGCCGCCCTCGCGCTGCTCGAGCTCGACCGCGCCGAGCTCGCCGTCGAGCAGCGCGGCAACCGCGGCAGGGTCGAGCGGCGCCTGCTCGCCGGCGAGCAGGCTGAGCAGCTCGGCGCCGTCGGCCAGCGCGAGGAGCACCTGACGCAGCGTGGCGGCCGGTTCGCCCCAGGCGACGACCTCTTCCCCGAGGAAGCCGACGGCCTCCCCGGGGGCGAAGCGGCCTTGGGGATCGGCGCGGGCCGCGGGCGCGACGGCGCCGGTGCGCACCCGCGCGAGCACCTCGTTCAGCGCCTGCGCGTTCTGCTCCAGCGGGCGATCTCCGAACAGCTCGACAGACGCCGCGAGCGCAGCCTGCTGGCTGAGCGCGGGGACGACCACCACCTGCTTGTCGGAGAGCTCGGCGGCGCGCTCGGCGGCCATCACCACGTTCGGGGAGCAGGGCAACACGAGCACCTCCTCGGAGGGCACCTCGTGAATCGCGGCGAGCAGCTCGTAGGTGGAGGGGTTCAGCGTCGGGCCGCCATCCAGCGTGTGCACGCCCAGCTCGGCGAACAGCCGCTTCAGGCCCTCGCCGCTGACGACGGCGACCGCCCCGCAGCGCGTGGGCGCCGCTGCTCCCGCGCCACCCCCGGCCGGCCCGCTCGCAGCCAAGCCGCCCACTGCCGACCCGTTCACAGCCAAGCCGCCCACTGCCGACCCGTTCGCGGGCCCGCCGCAAGCCCCGCCGAGATTGTGCGCGCCGTCGGCGGATTGGCCGAAGGGCTGCGACGGCGAGCTGCCATTGCTCCCCAGCCGTCCGTCGCGCTCCGCCATCTGGGCGCGCATGTCGGCGACGTCGAGGTGGGAGACCTCGCCGGCGCCGTCGAACACCGCCGTGGCGCGCTCGGGATCGTCGGTGTGGATATGCACCTTCAACGTAGCGGCGTCCCCCACCACCAGCACGCAGTCGCCGAGCGCCTCCAGCGGCGCGAGGAAGCGCTCGGACTCCAGGGCACTGCCGGTGACGGCGAAGTTGGTGCAGTAGCGGTGGGTGGAGGAGTGGTGCTCGGGGTGGTGGATGCGCGCCGGCGCGTAGTGATCGAGCGGCGGCGGATCGTCGCCGCGCAGCGCGGCGACGACGCCCGCGAAGATCACCACCAGGCCGTAGCCGCCGGCGTCGACGACGCCCGCGTCGCGCAGCGCCGCGAGCAGCTCGGGCCCGCGCTTGACCGACTCCTGCCCGGCGGCGACCGCCCGCTCGAGCGTGGCGGCGATCGCGCGATCCTGAAGCTCGGGCGGGGCGTCGGGCTCCAGGCGGGTGCGCGCTCGGTCGCGCTCGTTCTCGGCGGCGATCCGCTCGGCCATCTCGCGCGCGACGGTGAGGATCGTGCCCTCCGCCGGGTTGCGCACCGACGCGTAGGCGCGCTCGGCGGCGTTCTCCAGGGCCGCGGCGATCAGCGCGGCGTCGATCAGCTCGCCGGGCCGGGAGACCAGCTCCTCGGCGGCGCCGCGGATCAGCTGCGAGAGGATCACGCCGGAGTTGCCACGCGCCCCCAGCAGCGCGGCGCGCGCGACCGACTGCACGATCTCCTCGCGGCCGATCTCGTCGATCGTGCGGCTCGCGTCGGCTCCCTGCAGGCGGTCGAGCTCCTCGAGCACCGCGCGCAGCGTGAGCGCCATGTTGTCGCCGGTGTCGCCGTCGGCAACCGGGAAGACGTTGAGGTCGTTGACCTCCTGGCGGCGCGACTCCAGGTGCGCGAGCGCGCCGGCGACGGCGGCGCGAAAGCGAAGCAGGTTGGTGTCCGTTACGGCGGTCTGCATCATCCCTGTCGCCCGGGCGCGCCGCGGGGGGCGGGGCCTAAAGGACCTACGCGGTGCGCCGCTCAAGGTTACGCAACCGGCCGGCGCACGGCCTCGCGACTCAAAGCGCCTTGGCGACCTTGCCGGCTTTTAGGCAGCGCGTGCACACGTACACGCGTCGGGGCGCCTTGCCGACGAGGATCCGGACCTTCTGCAGATTGGGCTCGAAGCGCCGCCGGGTCGCGACCATCGAGTGACTACGGCTGTTGCCATACGCGGGGCCCTTGCCGCAGCTGTGACATACCTTGGCCATTGCGCAGTGCAGTTTAGCCGCTCGTCAGCTCCTCGCGCAGCGCCGCCATCCGCAGCACCGCCTCGGCGGCGTGGCGACCCTGGTCGCGCTTGTCGCCACCAGTGCGCGCCAGCGCCTGCTCCATCGTCGCGCAGGTGAGCACACCGAAGGCGCACGGCACGCCGGTGCGCAGCTGCACCTGCATGATCCCGCGCGCGGTCTCGGCGCAAACGTAGTCGTAGTGGTCGGTCTCGCCGCGGATCACCGCGCCGAGGCAGGCGACGCCGGCGTAGCGCCCGGAGTCGGCGGCATAGCGCGCGGCGAGCGGCAGCTCGAAGGCGCCGGGAACGTCGAACACGTCCACCTCCTTGACGCCTCCGTCGGCGAACCCCGCGTGGGCGCCGCTGAGGAGCCGCTGCGCCAGTTCCTCGTAGAAGCGCCCCACGGCGATCGCGTAGCGGGACTCGCGGTTTTGCGTGCGGGCGCCCCCCACTGCCTCGCGGGCCGCGCGGGCGACGGCCTGGACATCGGCGCGGCTCGGGGTCACCGCTCGCCGCGCTCCAGGCGCTCGTGTCGCTCCTGTGCCTGCTCGCGATCATGGGCGCGCTCGGAGTGCAACAGCTCTGCGTCGAGGTTAAGGCCCTGGTGGTGCAGCGTGTGGCCCATGCGGTGCGCCTTCGTGCGCAGGTAGGCGGCGTTGTGCTCGTTGGGCGCCTGCTCGATCGGGATCTGCGCGCTCACCGACAGCCCGTATCCCTCCAGGCCGCGGATCTTCTTCGGGTTGTTGGTGAGGATGCGGATCGAGGAGAGCCCGAGGTCGGCGAGGATCTGCGCCCCGATCCCGTAGTCGCGCAGGTCGGCGGGCAGCCCGAGACGCTCGTTGGCCTCAACCGTGTCGAGACCGTCCTCCTGCAAACGGTAGGCGCGCAGCTTGTTGAGCAGCCCGATCCCGCGGCCCTCCTGGGAGAGATACAGCAGCACGCCCTCGCCCTCGCGCTCGATCATCCCCAGCGCCGCTTCGAGCTGCTCGCCGCAGTCGCAGCGCAGCGAGTGGAAG
>DATMMB010000005.1:0-2132 GCA_035569895.1 Solirubrobacteraceae bacterium
CACGCGCCGATCGCCCAGGATGCCGACGCGCCGAGTGTCGCCGTCTCGCGGCTCGGCCAGGCCGAGGTCGCCTACCGCCAGGCGGCCGGGCCCGGTTCGCCGCTGCCCGGACCGCGCATCTTCCTGAACACCGTGCCCGACGGCGAATCGGCGAGTGGTGCCGAGCCGACAGGCGCGATCGTCGCCGACACGGCCGTCTCCAATGGGGAGGGCGCGCTGGTCGGTCCGCCGAGCGTCGACACCGACGAAAAGCGCGACGTGCGCCTGCTCTATGACAGCAACGGCACGCCGCGCGTCGTGGAGGGCGACGACAAAGGCCTCACCGCCGCGCTCTCGCTCGGCCCGCCGTTCGCCGGCGCCGAACCATACGCCGCGAGCGTGATGAACCCGCTTGGCGGGGGCCTCTCGGCGTGGCCGAGCGCCGACGCGCAGGGTGATCCCGCGGTGGCGATCCGTGAGGACTTCCCCAACGGCGCCGTGCAGACGGGACTCGTGAGCGGCGGCGCGGGCGGCGAAGTCGGCGAACTGGCGGTCGGACGCTCCGGCCTGGGAGACGGCATCGTGGCCTTTCGACAGGGACCGTTCGGCAACGCCGCGATCATCGCCGCGCAGGTGAGCGCGCCGCCGGCCCCGACCGTCGTCGACCTTCCCCCAGGCTGGGTGAAGCCCGCGCGGGCGGTCGTCTCCTGGCAGCCCGCCGTCAGCGCCGACGGTCCGCTCACCTACCACGTCGTGCTAGACGGGCGCTCGCTGCCGGTGCCGGCGGGCCAGCTCGAGCTGCGCCTCGACACGCGCGGGTTGGGCTCCGGGCGTCATCAGGTGCAGGTGCTCGCCACCGACAGGGACGGCGAGGCGACGCTCTCGGCGCCCGCGACGCTGATGGTCGACGGCGTCCCGCCCACGGTGAGGATCGCGGGCGCCCGCGGCGGCGCCGTCAGCGTGCGCGTGAGCGACCGCTATGCGGGCGTCGACGCGCGCGCGGTGAGTGTGAGCTTCGGCGATGGCCACGGCGCCGGCGGACGTACGCACTTCGTCCACCGCTACACACGTGCGGGCGTCTATCGGGTCACCGTGCGCGTGCGCGACAAGCTCGGCAACGGTGGGGTCGTGAGCCGGTGGGTGAGCGTGCGGTGAGGTCGCCGGCGGTGATCCTATGCGTGAGCGCGCTCCTGCTCGCGCTGCTCGTCGCGGCGCCTGCGCACGGCGACGTGTTCGGGCCGATCTCGCTCGTGTCGGAGGGGGGCGTGCCGGGGGCGCCAGAAGCGCAGCAGAGCGAATACGCGCACAACCCCGCGATCTCGGGCAATGGCCGCTACGTGGCGTTCGATGGCTCCTTCCACGGTGTCAGCGGTGTGTGGCGCGCCGAACTGCAGAACGGGAAAGTGGCCGGCGAAATCCAGCAGGTCGCAGGCGGTGACGCCGAGCTGCCCTCGATCAGCGAAAGCGGGCAGTACGTCAGCTTCACCACCGACGAAGGCGCAAGCCTTCCCGAAATCACCTACGGCCTGCACGGCGAAGCGCCGGACCGGCCGGCCGGGACCAAGGAAGCGGTGAACGTCTATGTGCGCGACATGGCGATTGGGCGCGAACAGCCGGAAGCGTTCAAGACGCAAGCGTTCAAGATCGTCTCGGCGGTCAACGGCTCCGACGCGCCGCTGAGCTACAGCGGCGCGAGAACGGAACGCGGCGCGGTGGCCGCCGGGCGCTCGGCGATCAGCGCGAACGGCAACGAGGTCGCATTCGTGACGACCGCGGTCTCCGACCTCGCCGAAGGCACGCCGTCCGAACCGAAGACCCCCGCGCTGCAGGTGGCGGTTCGCTACCTGAAGGAAGAGACGACTCAGCTCGTGAGCGTCGAGCGGGGAACGGGCGGGCCCGTGTTGGCGCAGGAAGGGAGCACGGTGTACGGCGCCGTGTACCCCGACTCGAGCACTGGCACCGCGCCTGCGTTCGCGCCGCCGGCGGCGTACGGCGGCGCGATGCCGCCGCCCGGCGCCTCGATCAGCGCCAACGGCCTCGCCGTCGCCTGGATGGGCACGAGCATCGAACAGCAGGCGCCGCTGCTCGCCGACGAACACCGGGAGCCGAGCTACACCGAGCCGCTGTGGCGCTGGATCGAGCCGGGCGCGGAA
>DATMMB010000006.1:0-11435 GCA_035569895.1 Solirubrobacteraceae bacterium
TTCGCGCCCGCGCCCGCGCCCGCGCCGAGCTTTTCAATCGCTTCGCGCAGGCTTTCTTCGAGACCGACAGCGCCAAGCTGTTTGCCGCTGAGCAGGCCGGTTTCCAGCTTGGTGAGCACACCGATGCCTTCGAGTCCCGCCAGATACCGCGCCAGTTGCTTGGCGCTGAGATCGCTCAACGGCAGCGCCGCGAGCAGGCTTTGAAGCTGCCCCGTGCTCAGCAGTTCACCGGGTAGCGCCAGTCGCCCGACCGCGAGACCACTCCGCTTGGCGGTGCCCGCTCCTCCATTCGGCAGCGAAGGGCCGGCGCTCGCGAACGCGGATGCGGTGGGCAACGTGGCGAGCACCGTCGCCAGTGCCGTCGCGACTGCTGCGGCGAGGCGCCGGCGCCCGGCACGCGGCTGCCCGCGGAGCTCGCGCCGGCGGCGCCCACGAAGCCCGTGCAGGCGCTCGTTGGCCTGGTGGTGGAGCCCGCGCTGGCGTGCGCAAGCCCCGCTGGGGGGGTTTGAAGACATGCGGGTCGCTCCCTTGTTCGAATCTCGTGATGGCCGTCAAATACTTAACCACCAGCATGTTCGTTCTATATACCTCTGGATTTCACTTGATCAAACTAAATTCGAACAGATGTTTATTTGACTACTGCGAATCAGCCCCATTAGGGGGAGTTCCGAAAGAGCGGCGATGCGCGCCTTCCGGGCGCTCAGTGCTCGGGCTGCTGCTCGGCCGCGACCCGCAGCATCTCCTCGATGCGGGTCAGCTTCACGCGGGGGCGCCCGGCGGACGCGCCCCGGGAGCGCTCGTGGCGGTCGATCTCTGACCAACCTGCGTAGCTCACGAGCTTGGGCTGGCGGTCACTCAGTGTGGCAACCAGCTCGTTCGGGTCGGGCCCCGGTGGGTCGAGCAGCCGACCGGCGGCGAGGTCTTCGAGGATCGCGTCGACGGTCTCCTGTGCGTCCTTCTTGTTGGTGCCGATCACCCCTGTTGGGCCGCGCTTGATCCAGCCGACCGCGTACTCGCCGCGCAGCGGCCCGTCCGTGCCGAGCACACGCCCGCGCTCGTTGCGGATCACGCCTGAGCGCTCGTCGAACGGCACCCCCGGCGGCGCCACGCCACGGTAGCCGATCGCGCGCAGCACGAGCCCGGCGGGGATCGTCTCGAGCTCGCTGGTGGCCTGCGCGCGCAGACCGCCAGCGGCCGCCACGAGCTCGTTGTGCACCAGCCGCACCGAGCGTACGCGGCCGCGCTCGTCGGGGAGCAACTCGACCGGCGAGAGCAGGAAGCGCAGCACGATCCGCCGCTCCGCTCCCTGGGGAGGGCGCGCGGCGAGCTCGTGCAGGATCCGCACGTTGCCCTCGGCGATCTTGCCGATCGAGGGGTCGGCGACCGCCAGCGCGCGCTCCAGCTCGATGGGATCGACGATCACCTCGACGCCCGCCAACTCCCCAAGCTCGAGCAGCTCGGGGTTAGTGAAGGCGGCCTGCGCCGGCCCGCGGCGCCCGACGACCACCACCTCGCGGACCGCGCTCTGTCGCAGCGCGTCGAGCGCGTGGTCGGCGACATCGGTGCGAGCGAGCTCCGCCGGGGAGAGCACCAGCATACGCGCCACGTCGAGCGCGACGTTGCCGTTGCCGACCACGAGCGCACGCTCGCAGTCGAGCTCGAACTCGAGGTCGGGATGGTCGGGATGGGCGTTGTACCAGCCGACGAAGTCGGTGGCGGCCCAGCTGCCCTTCAGCTGCTCGCCGGGGATCCCGAGCGGTCGGTCGGCCGGCGAGCCGGTGGCGTAGACGATCGCGTGGTAGTGCTCCAGCAACTCCTCGCGCCCGACGTGCACGCCGAGCTCGACATTGCCGAAGTAGCGAAAGCGAGGGTGCGACGCCGTCTTCTCATAGACGCGCGTCACCGACTTGATCTTCGGATGATCGGGCGCCACCCCCGAGCGCACAAGGCCCCACGGTGTGGGCAGCCGCTCGAGCATGTCGACGTCGATCCGCCCGCCGGAGTCCCTCAGCAGGTGACCGGCAGCATAGAAGCCGGCAGGACCGGCGCCGACGACGGCGATGCGTATGGAAGAGTCGCTCACGGGTTGCGCAGTGTGCCAAAAAGCGCTCGGCACCCCGGTGTGCTGATCCCCAACGCACTGCTGCCAGGGGGGGGAGGGGGGGTGGGGGGTGCAAATCATCTACCCGCTTGTGAGGCTGCTCACAGCCCTGGAGGCTTCGGCGGCGACGCGACGTAGCCGGCCACCAGACACCGGCGGATTCCGGGGGTTCGGGACGACGGCCCTGCGGCCGGGCGACCACGTCTTAACGTCGAGGTGCGGGAGCACTGCGTCGCGCCATGAGAAGTGCGGCGACCGTGCTCGCCCGGATTGGCCGCCCCAGGCGCTCGTGGAGAGCGTGAGCCTCATTCACCAGGGCGTCACGCTGGTCGGGTGAGAGTCGTGCCCAGAATGACATCGTGCCGAGCAGGGCGGTGAGCTCACCGGCGGTGTGCTCGATCAGGGTTGGCACGGTTGCGAGCTGTAGATCCTCGAAGAGATCGGCTGCGTAGTCACGTCCTATGTCGTAGCTCCCCAGCCAGCCCCAGGCGTCCGCGACGTTCCGACGGCGCTCTTGCACACCCGCAATTGCGCAATCGAGGTCGCGGTAGGTGGGCCAGGTCACGGCGATCTCCCCCGCGTGCCTGCGCATGGCCGACATTAGAGCCTCCTGATCATCGACGCTGCGCTGCTCCTGAAGGCCGAAGTACTGGATTAGGGCCAGCATCCCGTGGGGAGCAAGCGCGTCGGCGATCTTCCGCCAGCTTAGATCAGGGTCAACCCAGTGGATTGCAGACGCCGAGAACACCGCCTCGTAGCTCTCGCGGGGCAACTGCACGTCCTCAAGCCGCGCGTGGACGAACGCCACATCGCCCGCATCTTTCAGGTTCTCCTCGGCGACACGGATCAGTTGGTCTCCCGGCTCGAGTGCAGTCACGCGCAGCCCGCGCGCGAGGAGGCTGCGCGTAAGCTGGCCGGTCCCGCACCCAATCTCAAGCACCCGGTCGCCATCCCTGATACCTGCCACGTCGCATGCTTGGTCTACGAGCGCATCGGGGTATGTCGGGCGGTTGCGATCGTACTCGCCTGCGACCTCGTTGAAGACCTTGCCGTAGCTCCGTGCGGGCGTCCCGTCGCTCATGCCCGAAACGTACACACTCGCCTGGATCGGCGACGGATAGCGTCTCGCAACTGTGTCCCCGGCTCGGCCACATCGTTCCAGCGCGTACATCGCGACCATGAACGTAACGGCGCAGGCACCAAAGAGCCGTGAGCGAGAGCACCGACATAGAGCTGCTGCACAGGCACGCCGGTGCTCGGGAAGGTTCGCGGCGTGGCGGTGTCTAAGGTAGAGATGACAGTCACGCGCCCGAGCCCCCGACATTCGGAGGAACCATGAAGCGAACCTACGTTTTCTTGGCCGTCGCCTTGGCGAGCGCAGCGAGCGTCGCGACGGTCGCAAGCGCACAGAGCAACCGTCCGGCCGCTCACTTGAGCCGCGCTGCCACGGTGCAGCTACGCCATACGAGTCTCGGCAGCATCCTCGTCAACAGCTCGGGCCGTACGCTGTACGAGTTCACGAGGGATCACGCCAAGAAGAACAGCTGCGCGGCGATCAGAGGGTGCTCAGCAGCATGGCCTTCGCTGAAGGCAAGCGGTAGGCCGACGGCCGGCTCGGGCGTCAAGGCTTCGCTTCTGTCCACGACCAGCGGCAATCAGGTCACCTATGCCGGTCATCCGCTCTACACCTACAGTGGCGATAGCGGTCCAGGGGAGATCTCCTACGTTGGCGCCAAAATGTTCGGCGGCACGTGGTACGCGATCAACGCCTCCGGAGGCACGGTGAAGTAGCGTAGGCGTCCTCGAACATGTAGGTGTTGGCGTAGCCGGCGTTGAGCGCACGCAGCTGGGCGGATCGTGGGTCGGCGGCACAAACCCGTCCTCAGTCATCGCGAGCGCCTGTAGCGCACGTGACCACGAGCGCGTCGACTCACCGGGTCGGGTGAGGCCACCCGAGCGCGTCGAATACGGCGAGCGGGTCGAGGTAATCCCTCCAGCGGGCCACCTTGCGTCCCTCGATCGTCAGCACCGAGATGTAGCGGTTGGCATAGGTTGCGCCGGTCGCGACAACGCTGCCTTCTGAGGCGTACTCGAGCACGATCACCCCGCGCTCTCTGTCGTGATAGACGGCTAGGTCGAAGCATCGATCCAGCCTTAGCTGGGTTCCGTAAGGCCGGTAGAGATCTGCGACTGCATCGCGGCCGACGACACGACGTGGATAGCCGGGCACGGTGATGACGTAGTCGACCACGACGTCCTCGGCCAGCATGTCGAAGAAGTCGGCGCCGTCCACGATCCCGGTAAGCGCCTCCTCGACGATCCTGAAGAACGGGCGCAGCGCCAGGAAGTCGTCATGGTCGGTGAGCCTGCTCACGAAGTGGAGCCTATTCGCCCAAGTCGCCGCCCGGCAGGATCCTGCGGCGTGTGCTGCACGACCAGATGGCACGGCGACTTCGCGCCACAGTTGTCGCTCCATGCTGCCTCGCATTGTTTACCGCGGGGCGGGCAGCTCGACCGGGTATGGGGCGTCGAAGTCGGCGGAGGCGGAGACCTCCTGCCACGCAGTCGCCTCGTCTAGCTGGCGGCCCGAGTAGTCGATCGCCATCTGCGCCGCGCCTGCCCCGAGCAGCAGATGGCCGGGCAGCTGCGCGTGCTTGATGGCGCGCACGATGATCTCAGCGGCGCGCCAGGGGTCGCCGGCGCTCGTGCGTCCGCTACTGACGTGCGAGGCGAACTGGCCGACGGTCGCCTGGTACTCGTCGGGGATGTCCTGGATCTCCATCGACGCGCCCGCCCAGTCCGTCGCGAATCCGCCGGGCTCGACCACGAGGTAGCGGATGCCGAGCGGCGCGGTCTCGGCCGCGAGCACCCGCGTCAAGCCATCGACGGCGAACTTTGCTGCCTGGTAGGAGCCCAGGCCAGCAGTGCCGCCGACACGCCCACCAACGAAGCCGCGAGAAGAACCAGTGATGAGCCACGTATGAGGTGTCATCTGTTCAGTAGAACACAGTCTCGCGACGGCGTCCCCGCTATGCGCCTGTGAATCGATACTCGGTCCGCCAGGCGTCCTTCGAGTCGGTGTGGGCGGTCCAGAAAAGCTCCGCGATGTTGTCCGGGTCGAAGTCTGTCCCCGGCTTGACGGCACCAGCGATCGTGACCGTCGCGGCATGGATGCCGTCGTCTCGGACGCCAGCGGCAACCAGCGTCTGCGCCGAGCGCAGGGCTGCCTTCCCCATCGAGAGGCTCGCCAGCGCGGGCACTGGATTATCGGCGAAGCCACCGCTGGTGACCAGCAGGGTGCCGCCGCCAGCAGCCCGCAGGACGGGCGCGGCTACCTGTGCCGCGACGACGGCGCCGAGAACGTCGACGTCGTAGGCGGTTCGGAGCCGCTCGACGGTGGTGTCGAGGATCTCGCCTGGATCTGGCAGAGCAGCGTTGTACACGACGACACCGGGGGCTCTCGGGGCGCTGAAGATCCGTTCGAGCGTCTTGCGGTAGCCGTCCAGATCCTCGATATCCGCGCCGATCGCCTCTATCGCAAGGCCGCCGCTGCGCAGTTCAGGGGCGAGTTGGTCGAGCGCTTTGCTGCGGGACATGAGTGTGCTGCGGAAGCCCTCGCGGCCGAAGCGCCGAACCACACTGGCACCGACTCCAGGTCCCGCCCCGATCAACAGGAGATGATGGGGGTCAACAGACTCGGGCATACGCCACCTCCGGGTTGAGCTTTCGCCCGGCTGTCAGCCTGGGCCACTGTCCTCGCCGAAAGACTAGCCCGTCCGAATTTCGCCGGACGCACGGGGAGGCGCACGAGGCGGCCCATAGGGGAGAACTGCGGACTGCGCGGTTGGTGCGCGCAGCTAATTCGCGGCAGAGGGATCCGCTGGCGGACGATCTGAGGTCTCCGCCCTCACGACGTGGAGAAGTCGTTGTATCGCGTCGCTAGCTGTGTATGAACGAGATCCCCGCGATGCTTCGCACACACCCGAAGAACGCCAAACGTGACCTTTTTTCCCTTACTGCACCCGGTCGATCGCCGGTTCCGGGCGCTCGCCCAGGTACTCCACCCAGTGGCGCTTGATGCACGGGTAGTGCTTGGAGGCCTCCACGAGGTCTATGAAGTTGATGATGTGCGTGTCGAAGCGGTCCTGCAGGTGAGGGTCGGCGATGCGGCCCTCGGCGTCGAACGCCTTGTGCGCCTGCGCCAGCGAGAACATGTCGGGATATATACGCGCACCGAGGTGCTCGAACGGGACGCGCAGTGCCCATAGGCCGCGGTTGCCGCCGCCCATTGACGGCGAGGCGGACATCACCAGGCCGTGGCGCTCGTTGAACGGCTGCGGGTCATACCGCGATACCCAGTCGATCGCGTTCTTCAGGCCACCCGGCATCGACGCGTTGTGCTCCGGCGAGGCCACTACGAACGCGTCGCACGCCTGCAGGCGCCGGTGTAGCTCCTCTGCGCCCGGCGGGAAGCCCTCGTGTGCTTGCGTGTCCTGGCTGTATGTGGGGCAGTCGAACTGCGCCATCGACGCGCGCTCCACAGTTCCCCCGTCTCCTTCGATCGTCGTTGCCGCCAGTTCCGCTAGGCGCGTATTCAGCGAGGCCTCGCGCAACGACGCGCTGAACACTAGGAAACGCACCTCACTGCGTTTTGAAGCCCCGCTCTCCATCGCGTGATCGTCGCACATCACGCGCGCACACGGCTCTCGTCCTTCGGGGCCCATCCGAGCGCTGGCGCGATCTCTCGGGCGATCGTCCCGAGCAAGTGCGCGTTGTACTCCACCCCCAGCTGGTTGGGCACCGTCAGCAGTACCGTGTCCGCCGCCTGCACCGCCCGGTCCTGCGCGAGCTCGGCTGCGATCACGTCCGGCTCGCCCGTATATGTGCGGCCGAAGCGCGAAGTGTGTCCGTCCAGGTAGCCCACCTGATCGGCGTTGTCATCGCTCCCGAAGTACCGCCGGTCGAGGTCGCTCGTGATCGGGATCACGCTACGGCTCACCGACACCCGCGGCGTGCGCTCCCATCCCGCCGCCTGCCACGCCTCGTGGTAGGCGTCGATCTGTTCGGCCTGCAGCTCGTCAAACGGGACGCCCGTGTCTTCCAGCAGCAGCGTCGAGCTCATCATGTTCATCCCCTGCTGCGCCACCCACCGCGCTGACTCGCGCCCGCCCGCGCCCCACCAGATGCGCTCGGACAGCCCCTCTGCGTACGGCTGGATCGGCAGCAGCCCGCTCATCCCCGTGTACGCGCGATCAGCTTGCGCCACTCCCTCGCCGGCGATCGCCCGGCGGAACAGCTCCGTGTGCGCTCGCGCCAGCTCGCCGCCCGCCTCGCCCTGCGCGTCGGGATACCCAAATGCTTCCGGGCCGTCTAGCACCGGCTCAGGTGAGCCACGACTGATCCCCAGCTGCAGCCGTCCACCGGCGATCAAGTCCGCCGCCGCCGCGTCTTCGGCCATGTACAGCGGGTTCTCGTAGCGCATGTCGATCACCGCCGTCCCCAGCTCGATTCTGCTCGTACGCGCGCCCATCGCCGCCAGCAGCGGAAACGGCGAGCCGAGCTGGCGGGCGAAGTGATGCACGCGCACGAACGCCCCATCTATCCCGATCTCCTCCGCCGCTTGCGCAAGCTCCACCGTCTGCACCAGCGCGTCTTTCGCCGTCAACGTCCGTGACCACTGCGCGCGCTGCCAGTGACCGAAGCTGAGAAAGCCGATCCGCAGCTCCGCGCGACGCTCGCTCACCGCACACCCGCTATCTGACCCCGGCGCACCCCCGCATGCAGGCTGCCTTCCATGTTAGGAGGGTAGAACACAGCCGCTTCTCAAGACGCGGCAGCGGGCTCAGAACAGGGCACTATTGTCAAGGGTTTGTGCCGCGGTTTGTGCCGCGACGACCATACCAAGGCCAGCCAGATAGCGATCACTATCTCAAAACATGCCCATTTGCAGCGCTTTCTGAATGGCCAGACCCAGATTCGAACTGGGGACACCACGATTTTCAGTCGTGTGCTCTACCAACTGAGCTATCTGGCCGCGAGAACGATGCTAACGCCTGAGGCGGGGCCTTGCCAGGGCGACGGAGCCTCGCGACCCCTGCACCCCTGCAGCTGCTGTCAAGCGGCGAGACCCTGGCAGCCGAGGGCTTACCGGCGGCGCTGATGAGACGCGCGGTCGCCGCCCGCGCCCCTACTCCGCCCCCGCGCCCGCCCCGGCCTGGAACTCATCCAGCAGCGCCACGTAGGTTCGCCGCAGCCCCTCCTTGATCCCCACCTCCGGCCGCCACCCGAGCTCTCGCTCCGCACGGGAAACGTCCAGGCAGCTGTGCTGCAGCTCGCCCGCACGCAGGTCGGCGAGCTGGGGCTCCAGGTCGCTGCCGGCCGCCTCGCGCAGCACGTTCCAGAGGGTGGTCACGTCGGTTTCCACGCCGGTGGCGATGTTGAACGTGCCGCGGCGGCCGGAGGCGGCGAGCAGGGCGCGCACCACGTCCTCCACGTACACGTAGTCCCTGGTGGATGTCCCGTGGCCGTACAGGGTGGGCGCCTGCCCGACGTGCAGACGGTGGCTGAAGATCGCCACCACGCCCGCCTCTCCGTGGGGGTTCTGGCGGGGGCCGTAGACGTTGCCGAGGCGGCACACGGCGTGCGGGACGCCGCCCGACAGCGACCAGGTGTTGACGTACGCCTCGCCCGCCCACTTGGAGGCGCCGTAGGGGGAGAGCGGAGCGGGGATGCGCTCCTCGGGCGTCGGTCGCGGCGCCTCGTCGCCGTACAGCGCGCCGCCTGTGGAGGTGAACACCACCGGGATACCGAGCCGCCCGGCGGCGTCCACCACGTTGAGCGTGCCCTGCACGTTCACCTCGCAGTCGCGGCCCGGGCTCTCCACCGACGCCGTCACGCTCGCCTGCGCGGCGAGGTGGAAGATCGCGCGCGGCGACTCCTGTTCGACGGTGGCGTGCACGCCCGCGCGGTCGGTGATGTCGAGCGTGTGCAGCCGCGCCCCGGCGGGCACGTTGCGAGCGTCGCCGGTGGAGAGGTCGTCGATCACGCTCACCTCGTAGCCGTCGGCCAGCAGCGCGTCGAGGAGGTGCGAGCCGATGAAGCCGGCTCCGCCGGTTACCAGGGCGCGGTTGGACACGGGCGGAAATCTATCGACCGGGGCATCCCCGCGAGCCGCGGTGGTGGCCCGGGTGGATGGCGAACTTGTCCCAAGGCGCCAGCCCGGTGGCGACGGCGCGTGGGCGACGCCTCAGCCGAGCGCCGGCTCGCGGTGCTGCTCGCCCTCGGCGGCGCTGCGCTCCAGCAGACGCTCCACCATTTCGATCGCCGCGTCGAGCTGTGCGAGCGCCTGTGGCTCCTCCTGGCGACCCTGGGCGTAGCGGCGCAGCGTCGCCAGCACGCGGCGTGCGATCACCACCGCCGCGTGCTCGCGCTCGCCGTCGATCTCGCCCTGCTCGCGCAGCTTCGCCATCCGCCGCAGCGCCGGCAGGATCACCTCCTCAGGCAGCGCGCTGGCCGGCACGCCGTCCTCGATTGCCTGTGCGATCACGCCCTCGGCGGTCTCCGCGTGGCCGCGCTCCAGGGCGGTGAGGTAGCCGCTGAGCACCACCTCGAGCAGCGCCTGCGGGTCGGAACGCAGCTGCTCGCGCGCGTCTGGGCCGGAGCTGTCGAGCACCTCCAGAAAGGTGTCGAGCAGCACCGGGTCGAAGTGGCGGCCGCGCTGCTCGCGCAGCAGCTCCACCGCCTGGTCCAGCATGTACGCGGAGCGGTACACGCGGTCGCTGGTGAGCGCGTCGAACACGTCGGCGATCGCCACGATGCGCCCCTCGATCGGGATCTCCTCTCCCGCCAGCCCGCGCGGGTAGCCGCTGCCGTCCCACTTCTCGTGGTGGCTCAGCGCGATCGTGGCGGCCAAGTCGAGGATCGACGAGGAGGAGCCGCGCAGCAGGCGGTGACCCTCCTCGGCGTGCGTCTCCACGATCGCCCGCTCCTCGGCGGTGAGCGGGCCGGGCTTCAGCAGGATCGCGTCGGGGATCGCCACCTTGCCGACGTCGTGCAGCGGCGCCGCGTAGGACATCCGCTCGCACAGCTCGCGGTCGAGGCCAGCCCGCTCGGCCAGCAGCGTCGAGAAGCGCCCGATCCGCTCGATGTGCGCGCCGGTGTCCTCATCGCGGAACTCCACCGCCATCGACAGTCGCCGCACGGTCTCCGACTGCGCGATCTCGAGCTCCGTGAGCGCGCGGCGCAGCTCGCCCGAGCGGTCGTCGATCTCGCGCTTCAAGGCCGCGCGGCCGCTTGCGCCACCGCGCCAACCCAACAACCCCGCACAGGCCACCGCCACAGCCAGGTAGACGGCGGTGAGCGCTGCTTCTTCGGTCAGCACGGCACCGACCGCAGCCAGCACGAGCAGCGCGGCGGGCGGCGCCCACGGCAGCAGCGCGCGAAGGCGGGCACGGGTCGAATATGCGGCAACCGGTCGCGTCCCCACGCGTTCGAGGTTACTCCACGGCACGGGCGTTCCCATTGATTGCAATCCTCGCCTCGCGCGGTCGGCGGCGACTGCGGGGGAGCTGAAGCGGTGGGTGGGGCGGACTGGACGAATTTTCGATCGCCCGCCTCCGCAAAGGCATCCCGCCACCCATGCCTGCCACTTCACAAAATGAATGGTTGGTGTCCGAAAAGGACACCAACGCTCCTACAGCGCCACGGCCACGCACTAGGACACCAACGCTCCTACAACGCGACCGCCACATACTTCGTCTCGAGGTACTCGTCGATCCCCTCGAAGCCGCCCTCGCGGCCGAAACCCGACTGCTTGACCCCGCCGAAGGGGGCGGCGGGGTTGGAGACGATCCCCTGGTTGAGCCCCACCATGCCGGTTTCCAGGCGCTCGGCGACGCGCAGCGCGCGGGAGAGGTCGCGGGTGTAGAGGTAGGCGACGAGGCCGTAAGGGGTGTGGTTGGCGGCGCTCACCGCCTCATCCTCGGTGGCGAACGCGGCCACGGGCGCGACTGGGCCGAAGATCTCCTCGGCGAGCACGCGGGCGTCGGCGGGCACCCCTGCGAGCACGGTGGGGGCGTAGAAATAGCCCGGGTGGGCGGGATCCGTCAGTGCCTTGCCGCCGAGCAGCAGCTTCGCCCCGCGCTGCACGGCGTCGCCCACCAGCTCGCCCACGATCGCGCGCTGACGCTCGTCGATCAGCGGGCCCACGTCGGTGTCGGGCTCGGTGCCGCGACCCACCTTCAGCGCGCGCATGCGCTCCGCCAGCCGCGCGGCGAACTCGGCGGCGAGCGACTCGTGCACGTGGAAGCGGTTGGCGGCGGTGCACGCCTCGCCG
>DATMMB010000007.1:0-3378 GCA_035569895.1 Solirubrobacteraceae bacterium
TCCCGTTCTGCTCCGGCGAGTAGGGCGTAGTGTACTCCTGGTCGAGGCCGTAGCGGCGCACCACGTTGACGAAGACCTTCGCGCCGAACACGAGCCCGTTGTCGGAGCGCAACGTGAGCGGTGCATGGCCGTACTCGATGCGGCGATCGCGCAGCGCGTCCTCGAGCGCCGCCGCCGCGATCCGGGCAACGCCTGTCAAGGCTCGGCTGATCTGACCGCGCGCAGTTCGGCAGACCTGACCGCGTCGCAGGCGGTCCGCGGGAGTGCGCCCGTGACGGTCGCAGCGTGACGCGCTCCGGTTCGGCTGATCTGACCATCAGGCCGTCGTGGGCTTGGGCGCGGGCTTGGTGCGGCGCTGCGGATCACGATGTGAGTGCCCCTCGAGGACGAGGACCTCGGCGTGGTGCAGGAAGCGGTCGAGGGCGGCCCCGGCCAGCAGCGGGTCGTGGAAGAGCGGCGGCCATTCGTCGAGCGCGCGGTTCGAGGTGATGATGAGCGCGCTGCGCTCGTAGCGCTGGCGGATGATCTCGTAGAGGTCCATCGGTTCCTCGGCCTGGAGAGGGCGGAGGCCCAGGTCGTCGATGATCAGGAGGTCGGGGCTCGTGAAGCGCGTGAGGCGGCGGTCGTAGGACGCATCGGCGCGGGCGGCGCGGAGCTGGGTGAGGAGCTGATGGGCCGGGGTGTAGAGGACGCTGTAGCCGGCAACGCAGGCGCGGTGGCCGAGCGCCTGGGCGAGGTGGCTCTTGCCGACGCCGGTCTGGCCGACGAGGCAGACATTCTCCCGCCGCGCGACGAAGGCGCAGGTCGCGAGCTCGAGGAGCTTGGCCTTCGGGATCGTCGGGTTGAAGGTGAAGTCGAAGTCCTCGATGGTCTTGGCGTGCTCGAAGCTCGCACGGCGCAGGCGCACGTCGAGCTGCTTCGCCTCGCGGCGTTCGACCTCGTCGGTGAGGAGCCGGTAGAGGAATTCGCTCGGCGCGAGCGGGTCGTCGGCGGCCTGGCGGACCCGGAGATCGAGGGACTGGAGCACGCCGGAGAGGCGGAGCTTCTTGAGGACGGGGACGAGCTCGTCAGTGGGTGACATGGCGGGCCTCCTCGTGGGTGCGCGCCAGCTGCGCGCGGAGATCGCGGGCAAACCGCGGAGCAGTGAGGATTGCGGGCGTTGCCGTGTCGGTGCCAGGGAGCGGCTGCTGGTCGAGCGCCTTGGCGAGGATCGCCTTCAGCGCCGGGTAGCTGTAGCTGCCGTAGAAGCGGGCGCGCGCGCAGGCGGCCCGGGCGCGAGCAACTGGGAAGCGCTCGAGGTGGCGGACGATCTGCTGGACCGTGCGGAGCTGGGCCAGGACGTCGTCGGTGGCGAAGACCTCGCGGATGTAGGCGCCGACGTCGGGGCCGAGGCGGTCGGCGCGCGCCTCCCAGTAGGTCCGGCTGCGGTGGCGAAGATCGCGCCGCTCGGGCGGCAGGTGCTCTTCCTGTGTGCTGCGCTGCCCGGCGGGGACGCGCGGGTGCGTGGCGACGCGCGCGTCGGCCGCGTAGATCGCGAGCGCCGTCGGGGTGCCGCGCACGAGCACGTGCTCGCCGATCAGCCGCCACGGCACCGAGTAGAGGGCGCGCCCGACGCAGACGTGCGCATCGGGGTGGACGGTGGCCTCCTGCCACACGGTCGGGACGTAGGGCTGCGTCGGCAGCGCGCGCAGGGCCGGCTGCTCCACGGTGGTGAAGACCTCGAGTGGGCGGCGTTGCGTCGTCCCGTGGCGGCGCTGGCCGGCGATCTCCCGGGTCCACCGGGTGAGCGCGCGCCCGAGCACGCCGGCGTCGAGCTCCTCGCGCCGCGCGGCGAAGAAATTGCGCTTGACGTACTTCACGGCCGCCTCGACCTTCCCCTTCTTCTCGGGGCTGCGGATCGGCGTCGGGTCGACCTGGAAGCCGTAGTGCCGGGCGCACTCCCGGTAGCTCCGGTTGAGCGTCGTCGTGCCTGCGATGCCGAACGCCGCGCGGATCACGGCGGCCTTGAGATTGTCGGGGACGAGGACGGCGGGCACGCCCCCGAGTGCGGCGAACGCCTCGGCGTGGCACTGCAGCCAGGTCTCGATGCGCTGATCGAAGACGAGCCGGCACACCAGGTGACGCGAGTAGCCGAGCACCAGCACGAAGACCCAGGCCTTGCGGAGCACGCGGGTATCGGGATCGTAGAGCCGGCCAACGTAGCCGAAGTCGACCTGCGCCAGCTCGCCAGGCGCGGTTTCGACCGGGATCGCCACGTCCTCGGGCTGGATGCCGCGGGCGCGCTGGAGGCGGAGACAGAGCCGCTTCACCGCCGAGAGGCTCCCGGTGAAGTCGGCGTGCTCGAGGCGCAGGCGGTCGTAGATCGCCGTCGGCGTCGCGCCGTCGGCGAGCCACGGGGTGATCGTGGCGGTCCACCGCGCCAGGCTCGAGACCTGCTGCGGTGGCGTCTTCGGGGGTAACGCGGTGACGACGGCCTCGCGCAGCGTCGTCAGCTCGGGCAACGCGGTGGCGTCGCCGGCCAGCAGGCCGTGCGCCGCGAGCGCGCGGCGGTACTGCCGTTCGGTGTTCGGGCTCATCCGCAGGCGCCGGGCCACCGTGCGCGCGCCGACCCCGAGGCGGTGTAGGCGAACCAAGTCTTGCAAGCGGTGCATATCCATCCTCTCCACGGGCATCCCCTCCTCCACGACGGGGCGCACGACGGCCCGCAGCGGGCCGGCGAGTCCGGCCGGGTCGCGGAGGGGACCCCAGCTCGTGATGCGTCCATCAGGCGATCGCGGTCAGGTCTGCCGAACTGGCCGCGGTCAGATCAGCCGAACTGGGGACGGTCAGGTCTGCCGAACTGGCGAGGGTCAGATAGCCCGGGCTGCTACACGCCGTCGGAGTCGACCAGGCCGACCATCGTCGGCGGCGAGGACATCGCGATGGACGCGGACACGATCGCGACCGCGCCGAACATCGTCCGCGGCCGCAGCGCCGCGCGTTCAATGCCGCAGCGCCGATGCCCGGCCGGGGAGCAGCAGGGGCGCCAGCGCGGGGGCGCACGCGACGAGATCGAGCAGCACGACTTCCCGCCGCTCGGCCGGCACGTGCCGCTCGACGAGGTCGAGGACGCCGTCGACCAGCGCCCGCAGCGCGGCGAGCGGTACCTCCGCGTCGTTCACGACGGGGGCCCCCGGTCAGGGCGTCCTGCCGTGCGTCGGCATGGCGGTCGTCCGGGTGCCGTCGGGCAGCGCGAGCCGCGCCCCGGCCCCCCGGGCGGTGGCGATGAAATTGGCGATTTCGGCCTCTTGGCGCACCCGCGGCACGTAGCGCTGCACCAAGTCCACGACGGCGACCAGCATGCCGTGCGCCTCCTCCAGCGTGATCGTCCCCGACATG
>DATMMB010000008.1:0-9808 GCA_035569895.1 Solirubrobacteraceae bacterium
GACCGCGGCGGCGGCAACGACCGCGAGCACCACGGCGACCGCCACGACCGCGACCGCGGCAACGGAGGGCGCCGACGGAGCACGCTCGGAATTCGGGTTCGAACGGCGGCAATGAGCGACGCGCCCTCATACCCTGGACTCGCGGCCGAGCCCCCGCACGCCGTCGTGACGATCGCGAGGCGGCCGCTGTGGCGGATCCAGCTCGCGCGGGGGCTGCCCCGGTATGTGCTCTACGCGCTCGCGCTGGCGGGGGCGCTGGCGAGCGCGCGCTTTACGCTCGATCCCCCGCGCGCCGCGCTGCCGTCGGCGTTGCTGCGGCGCCCGGCGGTCGAGGATCTCGCGGCGGAGGGCTTCGCGACGCTGTTCGCCCGCGCTTACCTCACCTGGGAAGCGCAGCACCCGGAAGCCCGCGAACACGCGCTCGCGCCGTTCATGGGGCCGGGGATGGACAGCGGCGCCGGGGTGCAGCCCCCGGCGAGCGGGGAGCAGCGGGTGCAGTGGACGCAGGTCGTCCAGCAGCGCTCGCCGCTGCCGGGTGAGACCGTTTACACCGTTGCAGCCCAAACCGACATGACGGGGCTGCTCTACCTCACTGTCAGTGTTCTCCACAAGCCGGGCAGTTCGCTCGCGCTGGCGGGCTACCCAGCGTTCGTCGGGCCGCCCGCCTCCGGCCCAGCGCAGACCGACCTCGGTGGGCGTCTGCGCGAAGTGAACGAACCGGCGCTGACCACCGTAGTGGAACGCGCGCTGCGCAACTACCTGGCGGGCTCCCCCTCCGAGTTGGCCGCCGACCTTGCCCCCGGCGCGCGCGTCTCGCTGCCCGGCATCGAGCTCGCGCTGCAGTCGCTGCAGTCCCTCCAGTGGGCCCCCGGCGCGGGCGCTGTGCTCGCGCTCGTGCAGGCCCAAGACCAGCGCGGCGCCACCTACACGCTCGCCTACGAACTCGACGTCCTCCGCGCCCAAGGCCGCTGGGAGGTCTCCGCCGTCCAGATGGACCCCGACGCCGCGTAGCGCCGCAAGGGCCGCACCGATGCTCGACACCGCCCCAATGCCCCGCCACCACTTGACCAGACGTTTTCCCGACCACCAGACCCGAGCTTTCCACCACCAACAGAAGGAGTCCCGATGCGCACTGTGCACGCCCCTCGACCGCTCACCGCCCGTGCCTGCGCCGGCACGTCACTGTTGCTCGGTGTGGCGCTCGCCTGCGCCCTCCTCGGGCTGGCGCCGATCGCCGCACACGCCGCCGTCGCCTCTCCCTCGGTACCCGGAGCCGGGTCGGGATCCGGCGGCGGCACCAGCGGAGGAGGGTCCGAAGGCAGCACCCTCGAAGCGGCCGCCAGCAAGGCGGGCAGCACCGGGCGCAAGGTGGCGATGAGCCTGATCGGGCTGGCGTTCGCCGTGGCGGGGATCGTGCTGGCGTTCCGCCGCGATTTCAAGGAGGCCGCGGGCGTGTTCGCGGTGGGGATCGTCGCGGTGCTGCTTGCCACGCCCGCGGGCATCAACCTGCTGCGGGACACGGTCAACTCGCTTTTCGGCTCGTGAGCGTGTGGACCAGGGCGATCGCTGACGTGACCGTTGACCTCGCGGCCATCCCTTTTTGACCGTGGAGCTCCGGGCGTGAGCATCGAGGTCCGCTCCTACCGCGCCGTGTTCGACCTCGAGCGGCGCATCTACCGTGTGGACCGGCTGCGGCTCAACCCCGGCGGCGTGCCGGTGCGCGGAGTCGTGTACTGCCTGGCGATCCTCGCCTGCCTGGCGCTCGCCGGCGCGCTGCCGCTGCTCGGGACGGCCGTGCGGGCGCTGCCGTGGTATGTGCGCGATCTGCTGCTGCCGGCGGGCAGCGCCGCGCTGCTCACGATGGTCCGGGTCGAGGGCCGGCCGTTTCACCTTGCCGCCAGTGCGCTGCTGCGCCATCTCTTCGGCCCCCACCAGCTCGCCGGCCTGCTGCCCGCGCGTGGATCGCTCGGTGTGTCCCCGGGCTGGCTCGGCGCGGCTCCTGGCCAGGCGTGGCGTCCGGAGGAGCTGCTGATGCTCCCCGACGGCTCCGATCCGCGTCCACGTCGCCTGCGCTACAGCGGCCCCGGCGCCGTGCGCATGACCGCCAACCGGCAGGTGCTGGTGCTGGAGCGCGGCGCCGAGCTGCGGGTGCGAGCCGATGTCCCGGGAAGCCCTGGGGACCGGTAGCGGAACATGCGTCCGCCGATCAGCCTCGTGTACGGCAACCTCGTGTTCGGCGCCGACCTTGACGACGGTTGGGCTGCGTTCGTGGTGCCGACCGCCTCCTACGAGTGGCTCTCCGAGGACGGCAAGCGCGGGCGCTTCCTTGCGCTGCTCGGCGCCCTGGAGGCGGTGGCGGCCGACGTGCAGGTCGTTCGCGTCAGCCGCCGCTGGCAGGTCGCCGGCTACGCGCAGGAGATGGCCGTTATGGCCGCTACGGCAGGTGGCGCCGGCGGACGTGTGGGGGAGCCGGGTGGCGCCGGCGGACGGTTGGGGGAGCCGGTTGGCGGCGGCGAGCAAGCGCCGCGACCCCATGCGCGCGCACTCAGGCGCTACCTCGCCGAACACGTACGCCGCCTGGAGGAGCTGGACGCGCAGCGGCCCGCGCTGTTCTTCATCGTGAGCCTGCGCGACCCCGAGCGCGACGTCGCTTCCTACGTCTCGCGCGCGGCGGAGCGCCACCCACGCGAGTGGCTCGGAGCGCTGCGGCGTGGCCTGCTCCCGCGCGACCGCCGCCTGCTGAGAGCGACCGAGTTGGAGCGCGCGCGGGTGCGGGCCGACCAGGCGCACGCACGTCTCTCCGACTACCTCGACGCCCGCCCCGCGACCGGCGCGGAGCTGCAGTGGCTGGTGCGCCGCGCCTTCTGCCGCGATCTCGGAGAGCCGCTCGTGGACGGCCTGCACGAGCCGCGGGCGCTGGTGTTCGAGCGCAACGGCGAGGCCGTCCTGGCGCCGCTGGAGGGCGACGTGCTGCGCTGGATGGACGGCTGGGTGGAGCACCGCCCGCGCGCGCTGCGGATCGAGTCCGAGCTCGGCGTGAGCTGGCAGACGCAGCTCGTGGTGGGGGCGCTGCCCGAGCTCGTCCACTTCCCCGGCGCGCGCGCGGAGCTGATGTTCGCTCCAGTGGAGTCGCTGCCGTTCGGCGCGGACCTCTCTCTGAACGCCCGCTTCCTGCCCAACGAGCTGGCACTGCGGATCGCGCGGCGGCGGATCCAGGACGCCGACCAGATCCTGCGCGCGGAGTCCGACGGCGAGCAGGGCGCCACCGACCTCGGCTACCGGCGCACCCTCCAGGCGCGCGACCTGCTCGCCCACCTGCAGTCCTCCAGCCGCCCGCCGCTGCTGCGCGCGACGCTCGCGATAGCGCTCGCCGGGCGTGCGGAGGAGGAGCTGGAGGAACGCGTGGAGATGTGCCGGCGCGCGTACGGGGAGATCCGCCTGCACCGTCCGCTGGGCGATCAGCTGCGGCTCTTCTGCCAGCACCTTCCCGGGCAGCGCACGCGCGTGGTGGGCTACGACGACACGCTCACCACCGAACAGGTGGCGGCGATGATGCCCACCGCCACGCACGTCGCCGGCTCGGCTGGCGGCTTCTACCTCGGCCACACGCTCACCGGCTCGACGCAACCGCTGCGCTTCAATCTCCGCGAGGGCTCCGACAGCGACCGCAACAGCGCGATCCTCAGCGTGGGAGCACTGGGCGCCGGCAAGACCACGCTCGACCAGAAGCTCAAGTACGAGGCGTTCCTGCTGGGCGCGCGTGTGATCGACTGCGACCCCAAGGGCGACCACCGCTTCCACCTGCTGGACGAGGTGGCGCCACATGTTGAGCGCGTCACGCTGCGCCCCGACCCCTCGCTGCGCGGGGTGCTCGACCCGCTGCGCGTGGCGCCCCCGCACTTGCGCCACGACACGGCGGTGTCGTTCTTGCGCGACCTGCTGCCCGCCCGCGCCGAGCCCGCGTGGGAGACGGCGGTGGTGGGCGCCGTGGACCGCGTGCTGCGCCGCGCGTCCACCCCCACATGTTTGGAGGTGGTGCGCGCGCTGCAGGAGGGCGACGCCACCGACGCGCAGGTGGCCAAGACGCTGGCGGTGTATGCGCGTTCCGGCCTGACGCAGCTGGGCTTCGCCGACCCCGACGTGCGGCTGCCGCCGGTGGGCCATCGGCAGGTCACCTACCTGCCGATCCGCGACCTCCCCGCGCCGCAGCCGGGCGCGCCGCGCGCCGAGCACTCGCGAGCCGAGCGCGTGGGCGAGCAGATCGTGCGGCTGATCGCGATGTTCGCGATGCACTTGATGAGCGCTGAGCGCGAGCGCGTGAAGCTGTTCAGCTTCGACGAGGGCTGGCGCCTGCTGGGCGACCCCGTGGGCCGCGCGCTGCTGACCTCGCTGCAGCGGATGGGCCGCTCGGAGCTGGCGGTGCCGATCATCTCCACGCAACTCGTCAGCGACACGCTGCTGGGGGAGCGGGAGTCGCTGGAGAACCTGATCGGCGCGACGTTCGTGTTCGGGATGCGCTCCGACGCGGAGGCGGGGAGGGCGCTGGCGCTGCTGGGGCTCGACCCCGACGATCGCCGCGCGCGCCAGACGCTGCTGGAGCTCGACGCCGGCCGCTGCCTGTTCCGCGACCACCACGGCCGCATCGAGGCGATCCAGGTGGACGTGGCGGTGCCCGCGCTGCTGCGCGCCTTTTCGACCACGCCGGCGCGACCGGCGGCACAGGCGCGTTGAGGGCGCTGGCGGTTGCGCTCTGCATGGGCGTCGCGCCGCTGGCGCTGGCGCCGGCGTCAGCGTGTGCGGCTGAGGCTCATCGCGCAGTGGCCTCGCACGTGTCTTCATTCTCGCCGCCAACCGGCGGTACGACCGCTCATGCGCCCACAGCGGCGGTGCACCACGTGTACTCACCCCCGCCCGCTGCGCCCCGCGCGCCCACCGCCCCGCCGCTGGCAGGTGCGCAAGCGAGTGAGGGCGCAGCCACCACCGGGGGCGACGCCTCCGCCTCCGCGCCCCCCAGCAGCGGCGACCCGCTCGTGGAAAACGGCCTCGGCAGCCCGCTCTGCCGGGCGCCCGCCCCGCTGCCGGCGAGCGCGCGGCGCAACTGCGAAACCTCGGGCTTCGAGGCGGCGGGCGCGCCCACCGGCGACTACGGGCTGGACGTCCACATTGACACTGGCCTGCTGGGTGTCACCAGCCAGACGCTGCTGCAGGATTACGTGATCGCACCGGTGTGGACCGGCGTGGTGTGGGTGGTGCAGGCGCTGATCGTGACGCTGGAGTGGTGCTTCACGCTCGATCTGCTCGACAGCGCGGTGCTCGACGGCCTGGAGCGCTCGCTGCACGCGACACAGACCGCATTCACCGGCCCGTGGCTGACGGCGGCGCTGGCGCTGGCGGCGATCGCCGCCGCCTACAACGGCCTCGTGCGCCGCCGCGTGGCCGAGACGCTGGGCCAGGTGGCGCTGATGCTCGTGATGATGGCGGGCGGGCTGTGGGTGATCGCCGATCCCTCCGGCACTGTCGGCGCGCTGGGGCGGTGGGTGGACGAGGCGAGCGCAGGCACCCTTGGGGCGGTGGTGCAGGGCAGCCCCGGCGACCCGTCGCGGACGCTCGCGCAGAGCCTCGGCGGCCTGTTCGGCGCCGTCGTGGGCGCCCCCTGGTGCTACCTGGAGTTCGGCAACGTCGATTGGTGCGAAAACCCTCGACGGCTGGAAGGGCGCCTGCGCACCGCCGCGCTGGCGCTGATCGCCTCCACCGGCCCCGAGCCGCCGGTGTGCGAAGGGGAACCGACCTCGGAACTGTGCGCGATCGCCAAGCAGGGGTCGGGGCCGCACGTGCCGCCGCGCTCGCTCAGCGCCACGTTGATCCGCCGGGCGCGCACCAACGGCGAACTGTTCCTGGCACTGCCCGCCAACGAGCCGGCGCGTAACTCGATCGACGAGCCGGGCTCACTGCTGCGCGCGCTATGCGGGGGCGCCGAAAACGCCACCACCTGCCGCGGGCCGAGCGCGGCCGAGGCGGAGTTTCGCACGCAGGGCGGCACCACCCCGCGACTCGGCGGGCTGCTGTTGATTGCGATCGGCGCTGCCGGGATGGTGATGCTGCTGGGTTTCATCGCGCTGCACCTGTTGGGTGCGGAGATCCTCAGCCTCCTCTACCTGCTGCTGGCGCCCGCGGCGGTGATCGCCCCGGCGCTCGGCGACGGCGGCCGCGCCGCGTTCCGCTCGTGGGGCACACGGCTGCTGGGCGCGGTGTGCTCGAAGCTGATCTTCTCGTTTCTGTTGGGCGTGGTGCTGCTGATGACGCGCACGCTGATCGGCATTGAAGCGCTCGGCTGGTGGACGCGGTGGCTGCTGGTGGCGGCGCTGTGGTGGGGCACCTACCGCCAGCGCCACCAGGTGCTGGGTCTCATAGCCGGCGAACACCGCGGCGCCGGCGAGCGCCACCCCTCGCTGATCCAACGCTTCAAACAGCAGCTGGAGGGCCCGCGCACGGTGTGGCGGGGCACGCGGTGGGCATACAACAAGCTGTCGCGACCGGCACCCTCGGTGGAGCGCCGGCAAGCGCTTGAGCGGATCGGGCATGAGCGCGCGCAGGCGGCCGCCGACGCGCAGGTGGCGCGGCTGCTGGAGTGCGACCACGCCACCGCCGGCGAGCGCGCGGCGTCGGCCGCCGATGTGCAGAGCGAGCTGTCGGCCAAGCGCGCGCAATTGCAGCGGGTGCGTGGCGAGCGGGCCAAGGCGGTCGCCGCCGGGGACACGCGCCGTGCTGCCCGGCTGAACGCCCGCGCGACGCGCATCGAGGGCGAGGTGGAGGGCGGGCAGCGCGCACTGAACGAGGCGCGCCACGCCGCCGCCGAGGGTGAGCGCGCGCAGCGGCGGGGTGGCGGGCGACCTTATACCGCGGAGCAGCAGCGCGAGCGGGCCGAGTGGTTGGACGCCCAGGCGGCGCTGCCGCCGGCGCGTGGCGGCGGGATCCCGCGTGCCGGGGTGTCCGGGGGAGGCGCTTCGGGAGCGCCCGGAGCGCTCGGCGGCGGAGCGCTCGGCGACGCCGCCGCGATGGGCGCCCGTCGCGACTACGGTGGCGTGGCCGGGTTGGTGGGTCACAGCCGCGCGCAATACGATGCGCTGGCTCCCCGCGCGCAGCGCGAAGCGCGTTTGGAGATCGATCGTGAACTGGCGCTTCGTCGCGAGTTGAGCGGGGCGGCCAGCTCGGTGGCCGCGGCCGGCGAGCGCGCGTCCAAGCGCGGCGATCGGCGTCGCGCCGGCAGGAACTTCGACCGGGCGCTGGAGCAGCGCTTGCGCGACGGTGGTCACACCCCGCCTCGATCGCACGATCGTCCTCCCCGCCGCGACCGCCCGCGCGACACCCCGCCACATCCCCCGCGCCGTCCCGGCAACGGAAACGGCGCCGGCGCGGCAGGCGGTGTCCTCGGCGGCCCGCCAGGCGGCGTCTCCGGCGGCCCAGGCGATGGGACGGACACAATCGGCGGCGGGTTCGACTCGCCGGTGATGCGCGACGCATACGAGGTGATGCGCCGGCGCAAACGCCAACTGGGCGGTTGATGGTCGGCGCGCTCGCCTTCCGCCGCCCGGCAGTCGCGCTGCTGGCCGCCGCAGCGGCGCTGTTGCTGGCACTGACCCTCGGAGTGGTGGGCGTCACCGCCACGCTCGGCGGCTCCGGCGGTGGGCTGGCGGGAGCGCTGACCTACACCGGCGCCGACGCGGAGGAGCCCGGCGTGTCGGTGCTGGCGCGCGCGGAAATCCCACCCGAATACCTACGCCTCTACCTGCAGGCGGGTGCGCGGTATGGGATCGACTGGGCGATCGTGGCGGGGATCGGCAAGGTGGAGTGCGACCACGGCCGCGACCCCGACCCCTCATGTGCACAGGAGGGTGCGGTCAACGCGGCGGGCGCCGGCGGACCGATGCAGTTCCTGAAGCTCACCTGGGAGGAGTACGGGGTGAGCGCCTACGGCGACGGCCCGCCCGACCGCTGGAACCCAGCGGACGCGATATACGGCGCCGCCAACTACCTGCGCGCGTCAGGCGCCCCGAGCGACTACCGCACGGCGATCTTCGCCTACAACCACGCCGAGTGGTACGTGGAAGAGGTGGAGCGCTGGGCTGCGCGCTACGGCGCCTCGGGGTCGGTGCCCGAAGCGGGCGCGCCCGAGGTGGGTGGCGCGCGGGCTGGGGGACCCGAAGCGGAAGGGGCATCCCTGGAAGGCGCCTATTCGGAAGCGGTCAACCTCGAAGGCGCCGACAACCGCCTGGCGGGCGAGACCACCACGCCCGTGCGGTTCATCTCAGGCGTTCGCGCGGTGCTGTCGCCGAGCAGTGGCCACGTAGCGTTGATCCCCGCGGGCGTGCCGGCGGTGGTGCAGGCGATGGTGGTGGCGGGCAACGAGCTGCAAAACCTCCCCTACGGCCCCGACGGTCACCCCAACCCGCTGGGCGCGCCCGACGAGGACTGCTCGAGCACCGTCAACTACGTGCTCTACCGCGCTGGCGTGCGGCCATTGGCGGAAATCGCCAAAGACAACCCGCTGGCCCAGGACTACGTCAACTGGGGCGCTCCTGGCCCCGGACGCTGGGTGACGATCTACGCGACCGACGCGCCCACGCCGCATGTGTTCATCGTGATTGCCGGTTTGCGCCTCGACACCAGCCACAACGGCACCGACGTCGGTCCCAACCGCAACGAAAGCGGGCCCCGTTGGCGGATCCTCCCCTACATCCCAACCTGGGCGCACTGGTCGGTGCGCCATCTGCCGGGGCTGTAACCTCCTCCGAGCTCGATCATCGGGGCTGAGCTGCTGCGCAGCGAAAGCATCGACCCCGCATGGCCGGGGTTTGATGAGCAGGAGCAGAGCTGATCCCCACGCCGCGCGTCCGGCCATCCATCGGCTGATGTTGGTGCTGTGGGGTAGGGTTGGGGTGTGGCGGCCCGCGAGATCGACTACCTGCTGGTCGGCGGCGGCTTGGCGTCGGCCAACTGCGCGCGGTGGCTGCGCGAGGAGGGCGCCGACGGCTCCGTCCTGGTGGTGGGCCGCGAGCCCGACCCGCCATACAACCGTCCCAACTGCTCGAAGGGGTATCTGCGCGGGGAGGAGCAGCGCAGCGACGCGTTTTTCCGCCCGAATGAGTGGTGGGGCGAGCAACGGGTCGAGCTGCTGACGCGCACCAGCGTCACCGCCCTCGACCCGGCGGCGCGCACGGCGAAGCTGTCGAACAAGAAGGAGCTGCGGTACGGCCAGGCGCTGCTCGCCACCGGCGCCAATGTGCGGCGGCTGAAGGTGCCCGGCTGTGAGCTGGAGCAGATCCACTACCTGCGCACGCTCGGCAACTCCGACGCGATCCGCGCCGCCGCCGAGCAGGCCGAGCGGGTGGTGCTGATCGGCGGCTCCTACATCGCCTGCGAGGTGGCCGCCTCGCTGACCATGTTGGGCAAGCAGTGCGCGCTGGTGATGCAGGAGCGCCACACGCTGGAGCGCGGTTTCGGCGCCCGAGCGGGCCGGTTCTTCGAAGGGCTGCTGCGCGAGCACGGCGTGGAGATCCACGGCGAGGACGGGCTGGAGCGCTTCGCGGGCGACGGACGGGTGGCGCAGGTGGTCACCAAGCGCGGATTGGAGCTGCCGGCCGACATCGTGGTGATCGGCGCCGGCGTGATGCCCGACGTGCAGCTCGCGCGCGCCGCGGGACTGGAGATGGGGGAGGGCGGCGGCGTGCGCTGCTCCTCGCGCCTTGCCGCCTCCGCGCCGGGGGTGTATGCGGCGGGGGACATCTGCGAGTACGACTCCCCTTTACAT
>DATMMB010000009.1:0-2462 GCA_035569895.1 Solirubrobacteraceae bacterium
CGATGCGGTCGTTGCCGCGGTCGGAGACGAACACGTGGCCGCCGGCGCCGATCGCGATGCCGGCGGGGTGCTCGAAGCGCCCGGGCGCGCTGCCCCAGCCGCCCCACGCGCGCAGGAAGCGCCCGTCGGCGGTGAACACCGCGATCCGGTTGTCGCCGCTGTCGGCGACGTACACCTCGCCGTCGCCCGCCACCGCGAGCGCGGTGGGCCAGCGCAGCCGCTCCGCGCGCGGGCCGCGCGCGCCGAAGCTGCCGAGCACCGCGCCGTCGGCGGCTAAGCGCACGATCCGGTTGTCGCCGGTGTCGGCGACGTACACCGCTTCGCCGGGGCCCACCGCCACCCCTTCGGGGCGGACGAGCGCGTAGCGGCCGGCGGTGCCGAGCACGCCGAGGAAAGCGCCCCCTTCGGTGCTGAGGCGCCGGATCAGGCCGTTTTCGCGGTCGGTCACCCACAGGTCGCCTTCGGGGCCGATGGCGGCGGCGGTGGGCGCGAACCAGTGTGCGCCGATCGCCACCCGCCCGCCGTCTTTCCAGACGCCCTGGAAGGCGAACGCCGGGCTGTACACGTAGATCGGGCTGTCGATGCCGTAGGTCGCCACGACCAGCACGTCCCCGTGGCGGTCGGTGGCGACATCCAGCGGCAGGGTCATCTGCCCGTGGGTGATGCCGAGCGTGCCCCACGTGCGCAGCGGCGCGCCGTCGGCGGCGAGCTCGACGATCCGCCCGTGGGCGGAGTCGGCGACGTACAGGCGCCCGCCGGCGCCGACCGCCACGTCGCGCAGCCACTTGCTCAGGCGCGCCGCGCCCGACCCGGTGTAGGCGCGCACCCACCGCAGCCGCCGGCTCAGCTCGACGACGCGGCCGGCGTTGTCGTCGGCCACGTACACGTTCCCGCCATGCACCGCCAGCCCGTACGGGTTGTTCAGCCGCCGCGCGCGCGGGCCGCGGCGCGCGCTCTGGCAGATGAAGCGCCCGCTGAGCGTGAGCGCGACGACGCGGCCGTAGCCGAGGTCGGCGACGTAGATCGTGCCGTCGGCAACGGCGATCCCGCGCGGCCCGGCGAAGCGGGCGTGGCGGCCGCCGGCGCGCGTGAACGCGACCGGGTGGGTGCCGGCGAGCGTGAAGCGCTCGATGCGGTTGTCGTTGGTGTCGGAGACGTACACATAGGACCCCGCCACCGCGATCCCGCCGCCCGGCGGCTTGTCGGGGCCGACGCCGCCGCCGAGCTCGAACTCGCCCAGTCGCCTCCCGGGCGAGCCCCACGCGCGGATGAAGCGGCCGTGCGCGGTCCACTCCTCGACGCGCTCGTTGGTGCTGTCCACCGCGTACACGTCGCCGCTGCGCGCGTCCACCGCGAGCGCGCCGATCGCCCCGAACTGGCCGGGGCCGTCGCCATAGGAGCCCCACTGGTGCTCGAAGCGGCCGTCGGCGGAGAAGTGCTGGATGACGTGGCTGAACTGGTCGGCGACGTACACGCTGCCGCCCGGGCCGAGCGCGACCGCCTCCGGGACGCGCAGCACGCCTTCGCCGCGGCGGCCGATCGCCGTCACCCCGGAGTAGGGGCAGCGCGCGGCGCCGGCGGCGCCGGGGCAGGGGCAGCGCACTGCACCTCGGCAGGGATCGGCACCGGCTCGGGCACCCGGCCCGCCGGAGCCCGCGGGGCGGCCCGCACGGGAGCGGTGGCCGGCGTGCGCGGGGGCGTGACCGTCGAGCGCGGCGAGGGCCACCGCAAGCATCAGCACGGCGATGACGGCGAGCGCGGTGTGCCACCGGCCGCGAGAGCGATTGGCGCTGTCCATGGCGTCAGGCTAAACGAGGCTCGCCCGCATTACGCTCGATCGGTGGAGGCGCAACACTATGATGCGCCCGCTTCCCCTCAAATGGGGTATGAAGCACAACGCATGTCAAGTTCATGAGCGAGCCCTGAAAGGAGAGCGGCATGTCGCTGGGCACCATTCTCGAGGCCCCCGAGCATGAGTTCGACGACGAGGATTGGGATGACGACGAGGAGTTTGGCACCGACGAGGAGGAGCTGGACCTCGACGAGTATGACGACCCGCTCGAGGAGGACGAGGACGAAGACGATACCTGAGGGTCCGGCCCCCTCATTAGGGCTTGACGAGCCCTAGGCTTGAGGCGTGAACCTCGCCTCGACCTCGATCGGCCACAGCGTCAGCACGTTCCTGGAAGCAGCCGGCCGGTTCTTCTCCGACCTGGCGGCGGTGCACTGGGGGGCGCTTGTGCTGGGACTCGCGTTCTTCGCCCTCAACCTGACGCTGCGCTCGCGGGCGTTCTTTCACAGCCTGCGCGCCGCCTATCCCGCGGTGAGCTTTCAATGGCGGCGGATCTGGGGCGCGTACTGGGCGGCGGTTGGCTTCAACAACGTCGTGCCCGCCCGCGGCGGAGAGATCATCAAGCTGTTCCTCACCCGCAGCTCGATCCCGGGCTCCACCTACCCGACGG
>DATMMB010000010.1:0-4245 GCA_035569895.1 Solirubrobacteraceae bacterium
CGCCGTCCTTGCTCGACGCGCGCGCATGGTCCAGGTGCGTGTGGCAAGCCAGTCCCGGTTCGCCGTTGATGCGAACCCCGCACGAGCCGCAGATCGCCGCGCGGCACGAGCAGCGGATGCCGATCGAGCCGTCGAACTTCGCCTTGGCCTGCAGAATGCCCTCGAGCACCGAGCGGTGGGGCTCGAGCTCGATCGTGTGCTCATCCCAATACGGAGCCTCGCCCGACTCGGGGTCGTAGCGGCGCATGCGCAGCGTGAACTGCTCCGGCGGCTTGTGCGTTTCGGCCATCAGGCGCGCTCCTTCTCGGTCGGGCGATGCACGGTGGGCGGGGTGTCGGCGGTGAGGATCAAGACGCTGGGCACTCCGGTGGCGGCGAAGTCGAAGGACATCAGTATTTCCTCTCCTCCGGCTCCCACTGGGTCATCGTCACCGGCGAGTAGGACACCTCTGGACCGGCCCCGTCGAGGCTGATATCGATGTGCTTGAGCCACTCCTCGTCGTTGCGCTCCGGGAAGTCGGTGCGGAACTGGGCCCCGCGCGACTCTTTGCGCTCGATCGCCGCCACGACGGTGGCCTCGGCGCAGTCGAGCATGTAGCCGAGCTCGATCGCGCCGAGCACGTCCTGGTTGAAGACGGTGCCTTTGTCGTCGATGTAGGCGCTCTGCGCCTCCTCTTGCAGGCGCTTGACGATCTCATGGGCCTTGTCCAGGCCCTCCTGGTCGCGGTACACGGCAACGTACTGGTTCATCGTCTCGCCGAGCTCCTGCTTGATCTCCGAGACCCTGCGGCCCGTGCGTGGCCGCGCGATGATCGCGTCGATCATGTCCACGTCCTCGCGTAGCTGGGCGTCGCTCGAGTCGGGCAAGCTCATCGCCGCCGCCCGCGCCGCCGCGTGTTCGCCCGCGCGACGCCCGAAGATCAGTGTGTCGAGCAGAGAATTGGCGCCGAGGCGGTTGCCACCGTGCACCGACACGCATGCCACCTCGCCGGCCGCGTACAGGCCTTCGATCGAGGTGGCTCCGTTGACGTCGGTCTTGACGCCGCCCATGATGTAGTGCTGGCCCGGGCGGATCATGATCGGCTCACGGGTTATGTCCACGCCGGCGAAGTCCTTGCCGATGTTGACGATCTCGCGCAGCGCCTCCAAGGTGCGCTTGCGCGGCACCTTGGTGATGTCGAGGTAGATCCCGTCTTTGTTGGCCCCCACGCCGCGCCCCTCGAGAATCTCGGTCTGCTCGGCCCTCGAGACCACGTCGCGTGAGGCGAGCTCCATCTTGTTGGGTGCGTACTTCTCCATGAAGCGCTCGCCCTCGGAGTTGAGCAGCACCGCACCCTCGCCGCGGGCGCCCTCGGTGATCAACAGGCCGTTCTCGACAAGCGTGGTGGGGTGGTACTGCACCATCTCCATGTCCATCAGCGGCGCGCCGATCCGGTAGGCCTGCGCGATCCCGTCGCCGGTGACGATCAGCGCGTTGGTGGTGGGGCTGTACACCTGCCCGGCGCCGCCGCTGGCGAGGATCGTGTTCTTGGCGTGGAACACCTCCATGTGCCCGGAGCGCACGTCGCGCGCGATCACCCCGCAGCAGCGGCCCTCCTCGTCGCGCAGCAGCGAGGTGACAAACCACTCCTCGAAGCGCTCCACCGTCTCCTGGTGGCGCAGCAGTTGCTCGTAGAGCACGTGCAGGATCGCCTGTCCGGTGATGTCGGCGACATAGGCGGTGCGCTTCATCGAGGCGCCGCCGAAGGCGCGCAGGTCGAGCAGGCCCTGCTCGTTGCGGTGGAAGGTGACGCCGATGTGCTCGAGGTGCATCACCTCGGCCGGCGCCTGTGAGCACATGATCTCGATCGCGTCCTGGTCGCCGAGGAAGTCCGAGCCCTTGACGGTGTCATAGGCGTGCGAATGCCAGTCGTCGTCGAGGCTGATCGCCGCGTTGATGCCGCCGGCGGCGGCGACCGAGTGCGAGCGCACCGGATGGACCTTGCTCACGATCCCCACGCTCGCGCCGCCCTGCGCGGCGGCGAGCGCTGCGCGCTGGCCCGCGAGACCTGCGCCGATGATCAGTACGTCGTGTGCTGGCATGGCTCCCTACGCATGAGAGGAGGGGCGAGCCCCCTGCTTGTCGGCGGGCACTCTATAACGCGGCAGGGCCGTCGCGCCGCGCGCGCCGCGCGTCGGGTGCTCGCGTCGTGGTGGGGCGCACGGTCTGGGTGACGGTCACCACCCAGCGCAGCGTCCCGCCCGGCGCTCACGTCCCCGTCGCCGGACGCAGCGCCTGGCGGATCTGCGCGACCGTCACGACTCCGCGCAGCACCCCGTCGTCGTCCACGGCGACCATCGCTCCCAGGCGCCCGAGGCCCTCGGAGCGCAGCAGCGATTCCAGCGGCTGGTCCTGCTCGATGTGGATCGCGAGGTTCTCCTCCAGCACGTCGCTCACCGGCAGCGCCGGGCGCCCGGCGGCGATTTCGGCATCGACCCGGTCGGAGCGCACCACGCCGAGGAAGTGGCAGGCGGAGTCGACGACCGCAAACCACGGCCAGCGGTAGCGCGTGAAAAAGTGCTCCTGCGCATCCAGCAGGCCGGTGTCGGCGGGGATCGTCACCGGCTTGGGGTCCATCACGTCCGCCACCTTCAGCCGCTGGATGCGTTGGTTGACGGTCCCCTGCAGCACCGCGCCGCTGGCGCTCTGGTAGATGAACAGGCCGATGAACGCCAGCCACACGCCGTTGAGCTCGTGCAGCGCCGCCAGCAGCGCGACGCCGCCCGCGCCGATCAGCACGCCGAAGCCCTGGCCGAGACGGCCCACGATGCGCGTGGCGCGGTTGCGGTCGCCGCCGCGCCACCACAACAACGCATGCACCAGCTGCGCGCCGTCGAGCGGGAAGGCGGGGACCAGGTTGAGGATCAGCACGAGCACGTTGAGCGTCACCAACCAGCTCAGCCACACCACCGCGGGGGTGCTGACCACGCCGCCGCTGCCGACCGCCACGGCGAAGAAGTGGTGGCCGCTGGCCGCGAGCACGCCGAGACCGGCGCCGACCAGCGCCACCGCGAACGTCACGAGCGGGCCGGCGGCGGCGACGCGGAACTCGACTCCCGGCCGCGGCATCGGGCCGGTGCGGGTGATGCCGCCGAGCGCCCACAGCTCGATCCCGACGACGGGGACGCCGTTGTGACGCGCGACCAGCGCGTGCCCGAGCTCGTGCATGATCAGCGAGGCGAAGAACGACAGCACGATCGCCACTGTCACCAGGTAGGCGGTGCTGCGCGAGCCGCCGAGCGCTTCGTGGAAGTAGGGGGTGAGCACGGCGATACACAGGAACAGCACGAGAAACCAGCTGATCCCCACGCCGATGCGGATACCGAAGACCCGCGCGAGCTGGAAGTTCCTGCGTACGGGCATAGACATCCATGGTAGGCCGCACACGTGTCGATCTGGCTCGACTTTTTCCCAGCCTCCCAGATCGCCGCAGGTGGTGTGCAGGATTGGGCACCACCACACGGCCGGTGTCGGCCAATGCCCCCAGATCGCCGCTGGGCGTGCGGCATCGGGTATCGACCACACGGCCGGTGTCGGCGGGCCGTGGAGTTTCTGTGTGACGCGGCGCGGCGCTGGCGCTACGCCTGCACGCGGTTGCGCGCGATGATCGCCTCGAAGTCGGTGCCCGCCGGCAGCGTCCCGTACTCGAGGCCCGCGTCGCGCGCCAGCCGCGAGGCGCAGAAGGCGTCGGCGACGGCGGGGTCGCCGTGGCGCACCAGCAGCGCGCCTTGCAGCGCCAGCGCCATATTCTCGACCACCCGCCGGGCGCGCGTCTCTAGCGTCGCGGGGTCGGCGAACTGCTCCTTCACGCGGTTGAGGTGGTCGTCGAGACGGCGGTCCACCCCGCGCGACTGGTCGAGCTCGTGCAGGAACACCTCCAACGAGCGCGGCGTGCGCACCAGCGCGCGCAGCACGTCGAGGCTCATCACGTTCCCCGACCCCTCCCAGATCGACGCCAGCGGCGCCTCGCGGTACAGGCGCGGCATCCCCGACTCCTCCACATACCCGTTGCCGCCGAGGCACTCCAGCGACTCGAAGGCGTGGTTGGGAGCGCGCTTGCACGTCCAGTACTTCGACACCGCCGTCGCCAGGCGCTTGAACAGGTGGGCGTCGCTCAGCTCGTCGGTGGCGGCCATCGACTCCTCGCCGGCCTCGTCGTAGGCGCGCGCGAGGCGCAACGCGAGCATCGTCGTCGCCTCCGACTCC
>DATMMB010000011.1:0-9626 GCA_035569895.1 Solirubrobacteraceae bacterium
CTCGCACCCGAGCCCGTGTAGTTAAGCGTCGCCTGTTCAACGATCACCGGCTGCGAGCCACTCGTCGTACCCGCCCCCTCGTTGAACGTAGCGCCGCTCGGGACGAACACATTCGCGCTGCCCGTCGCCGCGATCGAACCGCCCGCGCCATTCGTGAACGAGGCCCCGCTCGCGATGTAAAGCTCGAGGCCTTCGGCGAGGTTGACCGCGCCTTCGTCCGTCAACGTCGCTTTGGATCCGTTGAACGACGTGTTCGCATCCACCGCCAGCGTGCCCTTGTTCGTGAGGTTCCCCTGCAGGTTGCGCGCACCGCCGCCGGTGCCCGGTTCGGTGGTGATCGTGCCAGCGTTGGTGACGGGCCCGCCGAGCGTGACGCCGTTGGCGCAGATCCCGCCGTTGGTGAGCGTGACGGCGCCCTGAGCGCCGATGTCAAGACCCGCAGTGGTGCCCAGCGAGGCGCTCGCCGAACAGCTGCTTTCCACCGCGAGCGTCTGGGTGCCGGAGCTCCCGCCGATCGTCAGCGACCCGACGCTCACGCTGGTCGCGCTCAGCGTGACCGTGTAGGTCCCGTTTTCGGTGATGCAGGCTTCTTCTTCGGAGGTCGGCGGGGCTTTCTTGCTCCAGTTGGAGCCCACGCTCCAGCTACCGCCCGCGGTGTTCGTAAACGTATCGGTGCACCCGCTGGCGTGCGCCGCCGAGGGCGCCCACATCGCCAGGGCGAGAACCGCGGCGAGCGCGAGACCCGCGCAGCGCGCGATCGAGATCTGCAAAGAACCGGCTGTGCTGGCCAACATAGATTCCCCCGTTCGGCGCATCCCTGTCCTGCGAGCTGTGACGCGCATCGACTGTCTACTGGGTCGGGCAGGCGCCAAGCAGGCGCCATGCTCCTGGCACGGACCCATTTACGGGCGAAGATGCTAGCGCGGGGCGGGCGCGTCGAGGGTGGAGATTCGGATGGGAATGTAGTCGGCCCTGAGATCAGCGCATCGGCCGGTCGCCGATGCGCTCCGAGGCGATCGGCCGGCGCCGATATTGACCGACGGCCGAAGGCGCCACACCCGCGCACCGATCAGCTGGATCAGGAACGGACGCGAGCCGGCCGGACACCACCCGTAGGCTCAGCCGTCGCTGATTTCGCGGCGTACGTAGGCACAGAAGAGCGGGTCGGCCAACATCCAGGAGCCCCGCCCGTTCGGCCTGATCACGATCGAGACATCAGCGAGCGCGTTCAGCGCACGGTTGGCTGTCTTCTTCTCCAGGCCGGCGTATGGGGAGCGGTGGTGGGCAAGGCGAACGGTGACCCCGACGGCGGCGTTGCTCATTGCCCGAATGCGATCCATCAGGTCGCTGTGACGGCCCGCATCGTCTGCCAGCGCACCGCGGTAGCCTCGCTCGGCGATCGTGCCGTCGATGTGGCGGGTACCGTCCTCGACGGAGGCATGGTGTGTCTGCTGAGCAATCAGCATCGTCGATCGTGGGTGCCCATCGCCCATGGCGATGATGCGCTCCATAGCCTCCTCGTCGACGAGGCAGTCGTCCTGCGCGAAGCGCTCGCCGAGTCCTGCGCGCCACTCATCCTCGGTGATCCGTGAGAGCTCGTGAAAACCGCCGAACTGGTAGAGCGCACGGTAGTGGTTGCCGAACAGATCGCGCATCAGATGCTCGACGCTGCCTGCGAACAGGCACGTCACCCTGGGGGACGCATGGAGTGTCTCGCGCAGCAGCCGAGTGATCTGCTCGGGGTCGCCATAAGCGCCGGTCGTCAGATCCTGAAGCTCGTCGATCAGCAGGATCAGCTGCCGATCGTCGCGCTCGGCGATCCGCTGGGGCAACTCAAGGGCGCCATTCAGCTCCTGCAGTGGATCGCGGCGTCTGCGTGCCGGCTCGAGGGCGATCTCCACGGCCTCGCCCAATTCGGACTTCACGCGCAGCACCGCAGTCAGCGAACGTCCGCTGAGGGTGCCCGCGCCGAGGCTGCGCGTACGCTCGATCAGCCGCTTGACCGCCGAACGATTGGCGAGCGTCTCCCGTGCGAGCGCCTCGGCGAGCGAAGCGGCGTTTGTGTACCTGAACAGGCTCACGCTCACCGTGTAGAACCGCTTGCGCCGAAGTGTCGCGACGGTCGCCTCGCAGACGGTGCTCTTACCCGTGCGGCGTGGCGCGGCGACGACGCGGTGGAGTCCGTCCGCGAGTTGGGAGGCGAGCTCCTTGACATCGCTACGGCGGCCGACGAGCTTGCCCGGTGGACGGACCGGCTCCTCGGAAGGGAAAAGATCGCGAGACCTCATGCGCACCATGTTGACCATTATGCCAACTAAGGTTGACAAATCTGCCAACTTCCCAGAAGTGCCGCGAGCGCCTCATCGGCTCTCGTCCGTGTGGCCACATTGTGCCTAGTGTCTTGAGTCGTTAGTTGTGTGGTGGTTTGTGGTATGCTTTGTGGGTGCCACGGGGTCCTGCTGCGGTGTCGATCGAGTTGACGGATGGGGAGCATGAGACGCTTGTGCGTTGGGCGTGCCGGAGGCGTAGCGCGGCTGGATTGGCGCAGCGCTCACGGATCGTGCTGGCGTGTGCGCAGGGCCAGACGAACGTGGCTGTCGCGCAGCTGGTCGGGGTTTCGGTGCCGACGGTTCGTCGCTGGCGCGGGCGGTTTGCCGAGCAGCGTTTGGATGGGCTGTTGGATGAGCCGCGGCCGGGGCAGCCCAGGAAGATCAGCGATGAGCAGGTCGAGGATGTGATCGTCAAGACGCTCGAGACCGCGCCGCCGGATGGCGGGACGCACTGGTCCACACGCCAGATGGCGGCCACGACGGGGCTCAATCAGACGGCGGTCTCGCGGATCTGGCGGGCGTTCGGGCTCCAGCCCCACCGCGTGGAGCACTGGAAGCTCTCCAAGGACCCGTTGTTCGTGGAGAAGGTCAGGGACATCGTTGGCCTGTATCTGGATCCGCCGGAGCGAGCGCTGGTGCTGTGTGTGGATGAGAAGGCACCAACGCAGTAGGCAACTTCGAGTTTGAGTGGCTGGTTGGGCGTCCGGTGGGGAGGAGTCTGCCGTGATGTGTTGTATTGATGTGGCTGATGGCGTTGCGACGTGCTCACGCCGACGAGTGGGCGGTTCGGGTCAACCGGGCGGTCGAGTTGTTGGTCGAGTCCTCGCCGGCGGATGTGGTGCGCGGGTTGCAGGCCGAGTTCGGGTTGTCGGAGCGTCAGGGGCGTCGGTATGTGAACGAGGCGCTGGTGCGCCCGAACGGCGTGGTCGTTCCGGAGCGCACGGTGGTGTTCACGGTGCGGTTGGCGCCGTCGTTGATCGCTGGGCTGCGCGAGCGCGCGCGGTTTGGTGGCGTGTCGTTGAGCGCGGCGATGGCTGCGGCGGTCGGTGCGTATCTCGAGCAAGCGGGCGAGCGGCCCGGTGGCCAGGCGCGTTGAGGTCGAGTTCGTTGGTGATCGTCTCGCTGATGCGCGGCTGGCGCAGGCGTATGTGATTTTGGCGCCTGAGCGGCGCCGTGTGACGGGCAACGAGCGGAGGGATGATGAGCGAGAGCGCCAGCAACGTGGAGCGGCAGTCGATATGCGGCAGGGTCGCGGCGATCTACGCGCGGGTGTCTTCGGATCGGCAGCGTCGCGAGCAGACGATTCAGAGCCAGACCGTCGCGTTGCGTGAGCTCGCCGCCGAGCGCGGGCTGGTTGTCCCCGAGGATCTGGTGTTCGAGGATGAGGGTGTCTCGGGCGCGACGCTGCGTCGTGCGGGGTTGGAGCGGTTGCGTGACTTGGCGGTGGAGGGCCGCTTCGAGGTCGTCTTGTGTCATGCGGCGGACGGCTGGCGCGCCGTTACGCCTATCAGGTGCTGCTGCTGGAGGGAGTTCCAACGTGCAGGCGTGGAGGTCATCTTCGCGAAGGAGCCTGAGCGGTCGGGCACGCCTGAGGATGAGCTGATGCGCCAGTTCCAGGGGATGATCGCCGAGTATGAGCGGGCGCAATCGCAGAGCGTTGTCGTCGCGGGAAGCTGCATCGCGCTCGGTCAGGGGCGGTGTCAGTGCTCGCTCGCGCGCCCTATGGCTATCGGTATGTGAAGCGCTCCGAGCACACGGACGCGTTCTTTGAGATCGACGAGACCGAGGCGCCGGTCGCGCGTGAGATCTTCCGCCGCTACCTGGAGGATGGCGAGTCGATCGCGAAGATCGCGCGGTGGCTCTCGGCGCAGGGTGTGCCGACCCGGACCAGGAAGACGGGCTGGAACAACGGCACGCTCTGGGGGATGCTGCACAACCCTGCTTATGCAGGGCAGGCCGCCTACGGCAAGACGCACGCGACCGGCGCGCCCGTCCAGGCCAGGCGTCAAGCCCGGCTGCGCGGGCAGCGCTCCGCCCGGATCGCGCGCGAGGGCGTTGCAGCTGAGGAGTGGAAGCAGATCTCGGTACCAGCCCCGGTAACCGAAGAGCAGTTCGCGCTCGTGCAACAGCGCCTTGAGCGCAACCAGCGCATCTCGCCGCGCAACACCAAGCGCCCTTCGCTGCTGCAGGGGATCATCGTCTGCCGCCGCTGCGGCTACGCGTACTACCGCTGCTCGACGCGCAGCAAGAACGGGACTCTGCGCGAGTACTACCGCTGCTCGGGGACCGACGGGCACCGTCGCCCCGAGGGACGCGTCTGCAACAACCGGCCAGTTCGCCTGGGAGACGTCGACGAGCTCGTCTGGGCCCGCGTGCTCGGACTGCTGGAGGATCCGACCCTGATCCAAGCCGAGATCGACCGCCGCCTGGAGACGATGCGCACCGCGCACCCAGCCACCGGGCGACACGACGCGCTCGAGCGCGACCTCACACGCGCCCAGGCCGCACTCAGGCGATTACTCGACGGTTACCAAGAGCAGCTCGTGACCCTCGACGAGCTCCGTGCCCGCACGCCCGACCTACGAACACGCGAGGCGACCCTGCACGCCCAACTGGATGCGCTTGACGCCGAACTGCACGACGCCGAGACCTACCTCAAGCTCACCGAAACACTCGAAAGCTTCCACGCACGGCTCACTACCAACACCGAAGACCTGACCGTCCAGCAGCGCCAGCAGATCATCCGGCTCGTCGTCCGCGAAGTCCTGATCAGCGACGACGACATCACGGTCCGCCACTCCATCCCCGTCCCTACCGACGGGCAGCCACCCAGTTACCTACTGCACTCGGGTAGTCGAGAAGACACAGATCCAAGCGCTTGATCGCTCAGCACCGACATTGCCGATACTGCCCGGCACACCGGCTCGCGCCACCCACGATTACAAGCGCAACGGCACGAGCAGCCTGTTCGCCGCGTTGAACACCGCCAGCGGCAAGGTCATCCGCTCTCTGCACGCTCGTCACCGCGCGATCGAGTTCAAGAAGTTCCTGATCAAGATCGACAAAGAAGTCCCTGCTGACCTGGACATTCACATGATCCTCGACAACTACTCGACCCACAAGACGCCTCAGATCAAGCGGTGGCTGGCTGCCCATCCACGCTTTCACTTGCACTTCACTCCCACCGGCTCCTCATGGATCAACCTCGTCGAGCGCTGGTTCGCAGAGCTGACCACTCGCAAGCTACGCCGCGGAGTGCACCGCTCCGTCCCCAAGCTCAACGCCGACATAGAGGACTGGATCGAGCACTGGAACGAAAACCCCAACCCCTACGTCTGGGCCAAGACCGCCGACGAAACCCTCGACAACCTAGCCGGATACTGCAACACAATTAATGCGTCAGGACACTAGATACTTTTAGGCAACCACACCGCCCGCCTCCACCGCGTACATAACCGCCTCGGCCTCGGAGCAGCTCGTGGGTCGTGCTCCATGTTGACCGTCACGAAGTCCATGCCGCTGTGCGCGAGGATGTTCGCGACGGTCGGCGAAGCCGTCTGGAGCCAGGGCCAAAGACAGTTTCGCCCGCTTGCAGCCGTTCCTTGACGCGGTTGACGGGGGCCACTGAGCCGTATACTACCCAACCCGACATGCGCGGCTGAGCAACGGCAAATTGAGTCAAATAAGCAAAATGGGCCGATGAGCACGCCGATATCCCAGCGGGATCGCCCTTCCCCCTGGCCCCACAGCCTCGGCGCAGTCAGGGGTCTCTACCCCCCGCTCGTGCTGCTGCTCGGCGCGCTGCTGCTCGTGCGCATCCTCACCGACGACCGCTCCGCGGCCGACAGCCGGCACTCCGGCAGCCTCAACCTGTCGTCGCTGATCGCCATCGCCTTCATCCTGCTCGCCGGCTATCTGCTGCTGCAGCAACGCCGCGGCATGCTGCCAGCGGCGCTGGCAATGCTCTGGCTATGCGTATGGATGGGCGTGGCGGTGCACACGAGCGGCGCCTCGACGGAGGCGCTGCGAGAGGGGGTTCGCGAGGTCTCCGTGGTGGCCCTCGCCGTGATCGTCTACAACGCCCGCGGGACGATCACCGTGCCGATCGCCGCGCGTCTGGTGCAGCTGGTCGGCTGCATCCCGGCGGTGCTCGCCCTTTACCAGCTCGCCACCCACACCGGCATGGACATCGCCGGCAACATCCGCGCCCACGGCACCTTCGCCCACCCCAACAGCGCCGCCATGTTCTTTGCGATCGCCGCCACCGCGTCGCTGTGGATGTACCTCGACGCCGGCCGGCGGGTGCTCGATGCGATCCTCACCGCGCTGTTCTGCGCCGCGCTGATCGCCACCTTCAGCATCGACGGTCTCGCCACCGCGAGCGCAATGCTGCTCGTCCTCGGAGCGCTGCGCCCCGGCCCGCTCGCGGCGAAGCTCGTGCCCTGCGCGGTGGCCGCGGCGCTCGTGCTCGTGTTCTTCGCCACCCCGCTCGGCTCCAAGCGCGTGGCGGGCGAGACCGCCACCAGCCTCTCCGCGGCAGAACGCGGTGAAACCACCAGCACGCTCGACACACGCCTGTACCGCTGGAAGACGCTGCTGCCGGAGTGGGAACGGTCCCCCGTGGTGGGCCAGGGCCTCGGGGTCACCACAACCGCCGTGGGCACGCGATCGAATCCGCTCAACGGTCTGCTGCCGCACAACGAATACATCCGCTACCTGGTGGAGACCGGCATTATCGGCGTGGTGATCCTGCTGGCGGCGCTCGTCATTCTGATCCGCCAGCTCCTGCGCTTGCGAGGCGACCCGCGCGATAGCGAAAGAGTGAACGGCGCCGCCCTTGCGCTCGCCGTGGTCGCCGGCTGTCTGGTGAACTCGCTCGCCGATAACACCCTGCTCAACAGCCCCACCTGTTACGCCGCCATATTGATCGTCACTGCGGCCCTGGCCGTGGCGGGATACGCCAAGCAACCGGAGGCGGCGGTCGCACAGACCGCGTGAGGCGAACACGTCGACCCTCTGCTCCGCTCGCCGCCAACACTTGCCCGCCCGGCGGCTCGGCGCGGCGGCACGAGCGTGAACGGCACGTCGCCGCTGGGGCTCCGCACGGCCCGACGAAGCAGATACCCTCGCGCGCAGCATGATCGCCCACCACTTCGGCCCCGATCCCGCCACGGTGGGCGGCATGGCGAGCGTGATCAGAGTGTTCACCGAGCACAGCGTGGGGGCCGACGCGGTGGACTTCACACCGACGTGGCGACCGAAAGCGCCGCTCGCCTCAGCGCGGCTGGCGGCGCTCGCGACACGCCGGCTGCGACGCCTGCACGAAGGCCAGATCGCCCACGTGCACCTCTCCGAAAAGGGCTCGTTCGTGCGCGAGGGGGCGCTCGTGGCGCTCGCCGAGCGCCACCGTCTCACCACCGTGGCGAGCATTCACGGCGGCTCGTTCGTGACGTTCGCCGCGCGCTACCCGTGGCTGGTGTCCTCCGTCCTCGGCCGGGCACGGCTGGTGACCTGCCTGGCGCGCGAAACACTCGACTGCGTGCGCCAGGCGGTGCCCGCGGTGCGCGTCGAGCTCGTCCCCAACCCCGTGCTCATCGACCGCGACTCGCCGAGCGCGGACGCGACGGAGGAGCTGGTGGTGTTCGCCGGAGAGATCAGCACGCGCAAGGGCGCCGACGTGCTGCACCGCGCCTGGGAGCTGGTCGCGCGGCGCCGCCCCGCCGCCCGCTGCCTGATGGTGGGCCCGATCATCGACTACACGCCCCCCCGCGCCGAGCGGCTGCAGCTGCGCGCGTCGGTGGGTCCCGACGAGGTGCGGGCGATCCTGCGCGGCGCCCGCGTGGTGGTGCTACCCGCGCTCGCCGAGGCGCTGCCGATGATCATCTCCGAGGCGATGGCGGCGGGCCGGCCGTTCGTGAGCACACCGGTGGGAGGCATCCCCGACCTGCTGGCGGGCGGCGGCGGGGTGCCGGTGGCGATCGGCGATCACCTCGCGCTGGCGGAGCGCATCACCGAGCTGCTCGCCGACCCCGCGCGGGCGCGCGCGCTGGGCGAGCGCGGGCGCGAGTTCTGCGAACGCACGCAGAGCATCGCGACGATCGACGCGCGCCTGCGCGAGCTCTACGCCGTCGCTGGCGGCGATCGCCTCACGGGGGCTGGCGTGAACAGCTCCACGCGGTGGCCTCGCGCCTAACCGCTTCGCGCCGGGTGGCCCCGCACCTAACCGCTTCGCACCGCGAACACCGGCCGCAGACGGCGGCTACCGCGCCGGTAGGGCGCGCACCCGCTGCACGAGCAGCCGCGGGGCGAGCGCCGCGTCGACGTGGACACGGGGCACGTCGAGCGACTGCCACCGCGAGGGGCGGGCGAAGCCACCGTAGTAGCTGAACGCAAGCTCCACGCCGCATTCCCGTAGGAGCCCCTGGGTGACAGAGGTGAAACTGTCGCGCGAACCCACCGGGTAGGCGAACAGGCGCATCGGCACCCCCAGCTCCTCGCGCAGCCGCCGCGCACAGACGGCGATCTCCTCGCGCTGGCGCTCGCGCGAGAGCGAGGCGAGCACGGGGTGAGTGACGGTGTGCCCGCCGATCGCCATCCCCGCGTCGCGCAGCTCGCGCGCCATCTGCCACGTCATCCACTGCCCGGCGGCCTGCGCGGCGGGACAGCGCCCACTGCGCAGCGTGGCGGCGAGCTCTTCGAGCAGGCGCTCCCCCGCGCCCGCGGGAAGCGTCTTGTAGCGGGCGATCAGCGCGGCCCGCGAAGGCCGCGGCGCGGCGGGGTCCGCGTGATCGAGCATCCACGCGATCTCATCCCACCATGGCGCGCGCGGCTCGTCGAGGAAGCCTGTCGCGAGAAAGAAAGCGGCGGTGAGCCCGTGGCGGCGCAACAGTGGAAAGGCGAGCTCGTAGTTGTCGCGGTAGCCGTCGTCGAAGGTGATCAGCACGCGCCGCCCCCGCCCGGCGTGCATCGCTGCGGGGAGCGCGCCAGGGTCGATCACTTCGGCGTGGCGCGCGAGCGTGCCGAGCTGACGGTCGAGCTGCTCAGCCGAGGCGCTCCACACTGAGGGGTCCCACGGCAGCCCCCGAGGGTCGCCGACGCGGTGGTGGGTGAGCACCAGCACGCCCCGCCAGCGCCCCAGCAGCACCAGCGCAGGCTCGAGCGCAAGTCGCGACAGCGCCGCCACGCCCCGCGCCCTCAGCGAGCGGCGGATGGAGGCGACGGGCATGGGGGCACGATATGGGACGACACCGAGCGATCGTGCATCGCGATGCACGAAACGACCCACCCGGGGCGGCG
>DATMMB010000012.1:0-5240 GCA_035569895.1 Solirubrobacteraceae bacterium
CAGCGCGATCGACACCACGAGGTTGTCGAGCACCACCATGAACAGCGCCGTGGAGACGATCCCAAGGGTCCAGTTGTTGCTGCGCGAGCTGTTCATCTTCAACCTCCTTCGGGTGACGGTCGACCCTGTCGGGAGACGATCGAGACACCGCGCTTGCGGCCGAGCTGACCGCGTGCCCGCCCGCGCCAGGTGCCCATGTCCTTAGTGATTGCTAACTAATTAGAGATTAGCAGCGACTAATAACGATGTCAAGGGAAGGCTCGGCCGTGGGGCAAGGATGCCCCACGCCCGTCCGGCGCGTTCGTGCGCGAGCCTGCGCGGATGCACACCAAAGCGCCAACCTCGCTCCTGACGCCGCGACTGCGCGCTTTTCGCCGGCAGGTGTGGGCGCGCGCGGCGACGAATACAGTGGGGCGATGATTCGACGGGCCGGGGCGATCGCGTGTGTGCTCACCGGCGCCGCGCTGCTGTTGGGGTGCGGCGGCGGCACGCAGACGGTCTCGGTCGCGAACGGCCCCGCCGTGGGCGGCGCCGGCGCGCCGAGCACGGCCCACACGGCGCCCAGCCCCGCCTCGACCTCGCCGACCGTCACCTCCGGCACGTCCTCAGGAACCTCCGGTGCGCCCACCGGCACCTCCGGCGGCACGGCAGCGCAGGGCGCGGCCGAACAGGGCACCAGCACCACCCGCACCGCGCCCGCTCCGGCGTTTGTGCACACCACCACCCAATCGGGTGAAGCCGCCGGCGGTGAAGCGGGCAAGGCGGCGGCGGTGATGATCGCGCAGGGGTACACGCCGGTGAGCCTCTCCACCTACCGCCCGACCCAGACGCTGCGGGTGCTGATCGGCACACGCGATCGCTCCACCGCCGGATACAACCAGCGCGCGTTCTTCTTCCTCGACGGCCGCTACCTCGGCAACGACTCCAGCCAGCCGAGCGCCTCGGTGCAAGTGGTGAGCCAGAGCGACACCGAAGTCACGCTCGCCTACGCCCTCTACCGGCCCGGCGACCACGAGTGCTGCCCATCCGGTGGGCAGGCGACGGTGCGCTTCCAGCTCGACGACGGCCAGCTTACGCCGCTCGATCCGATCCCGTCGGCGAGCTCCAGCGCGCCGCTCTCGCGGCAGTAGCGCACGTCACCCGCGGGCGCCACACAGAAACACGCGTCTCACGCGTCTGTTCCCTATCTTGATGTGTACCACCCCGCGATGAAGGGAGCGAGCGATGAGCGCGAAGATCGAAGGTCACGCCGAGGAGCTGTTGAAGGACAAGAACTTTTGCACCGTCGCCACGCTGCGCACCGACGGCAGCGTGCACGCCGCGCCGGTGTGGGTCGACGTGCAGGACGGCCTGCCGACGCTCAACACCGCCGAGGGACGCGCGTGGCCGCGCAACCTCGAACGCGATCCGCGCGTCACGCTGACGGTGCAGAACATGAGCAACCCCTACGAGTACCTGACGATCCGCGGGCGCGTCGCCGAGCGCACGCACGAGGGCGCCGACGCCCATATCGACGCGCTCGCCAAGAAGTACCTCGGCCAGGACAGCTACCCGTACCGCCAGCCGGGCGAACAGCGGGTGATCATCCGCGTGCAGCCGGAGCACGTGCACACCTACGGGGCCTGAGGCCCGATGCGCCCGAGCATCCTCCGCCACCACGACGCGGAGCGGGGCTGCGCGCGCAACCACTCGTCGCGCAACACCAGCTCGCCGCGGGCGCGGGCCTTCAGCACGCACCCTGTGTGCGCGTGGCGGCGGCGGCGCGTGTCGCCCTCAGGCGCGATCAGCATGTGTTCGCTGAGCGCGGGCAAATGATGGCCGCAGATCGGACAGCGGTACGTCGCGGGCTTGCGATTGGCCGCTGGGCGCACCGACCACCACGGGGCCGGCGGCAGGCGGGTCGTGGACATCGTCTGATTGTGGCGCCCCTCGGCACCGCTTTGGTGATGGTGGGCCTCGGCTTTGCGCTGCTCGCCAAGTCCCAGCGCGACCGGCGCTCGGGCGCGCACGAGCACGGGCGCCCACGCGACCGCCGGCCCTCGCTGCGCAAGCGCGAGCCCCATGGCGAGGGCGTGCGGCGGGTGATCCTCGGCCAGCTCGACCTCGCGGTGGAGCTGCTCGAGCGCTACCGCGACGAGCCCCCGGCGGTTGGGGGCGGCGGCGACGCGTGGGCGGGCCGCCACGGGCAGGTCCCGCCGGGGGGAGGCCTCGCCGGAGCTGCCTCCGCCGACGTTGCGCGCGCGAGCACCGTGCACGAGGTGCGCAAGGCGCTCAAGCGGCTGCGCGCCCTGCTGCGCCTGGTGCGCGGGGAGCTCGGCGGCAAGCGCTACGCGCGCGAGAACGCTTCGCTGCGCGACTGCGGCAGGCGGCTGGCGGGCGCGCGGGACGCGGAGGTGATGCTCAGCACGCTCGACGCGCTCGTGCGCGAGCATCCCGCGCGCCTCTCCACCAGCCCCGGCGTGCGGGCGCTGCGCAGCCAGCTGCTTTCCGAGCGCGAGCACGCCGCCGCGCTCGCGATCGGCGACCCGCACGTGCGCGGCGAGGTGCTCGCCGAGCTGCGCGCGGTGCGTGCCCGCATCGAACGCTGGCAACCGCGCGAGCGGGGGTTCCCGCTGCTCGCCCCCGGCCTCGAGCGCGTCTACGCGCGGGGGCGCCTGCGCATGCGCCGTGCCCGCCGCCGCGAAAGCGTCGCGGCGCTGCACATGTGGCGCAAACAAGTCAAGGAGCTGCGCTACGCCGCCGAGACGCTCGACCGCGGCGGCAAGTCGTTCAAGCCGGTGCGCGTGCTCGCCCGCCGCGCCGACCGACTCGGAGAAATGCTCGGCGAGGAGCACGACCTCGCCCTGTTGCAGGAGCGCGTGCGCGCCCGTTCGCCCCTGTTCGCCGGCGAGCGCAAGACGCGCAAGCGGCTCTCGCGGCTGATCGCCCACCGGCGTAAGCGGCTGCGCAAGCGGGCGCTGCGCGCGGGCGAGCGGCTGTACAAGCGCTCGCCGCGGCGCTTCGTGCGCCGGATCAAGCGCCCACATTAGCCCCCGCGTCGCTTCAGCATCCGACTTACATCCAGCAATCCGACTTCAGAGCGGTGGCGTATGCGCCGATGCAGATGATCGAGCGGGATGCCCACCATCACACGCATACGGCCCCTACCGATCACGTTGACGCTCGCGCTGCTCGTGGGCGGGCTCGGCGTGCTGGCGCTGCACACGCTCGCCGGCATGGGCGCCGCCGCGCGCGCGGGGTTGTTCGACCACACGATCTACGGGGTGCTGATGGCCGGCGCCACCGCCACCGTGCTCGCGCGCGCCGCCAGCGTGCGCGCCCAGCGGGGCGCGTGGCTGGCGATGGGCGCCGGCCTCTTCGCCTGGTGCCTGGGCGACCTCTACTACGCGCTCCTCGTCGAAGGCCCCGGCGCGGCGGGCGGCAGCGTCTCCCCCGCCGACGCGCTCCACCTGGCGTTCTACCCCTGCTGCTATGTCGCGCTTGTGCTGCTGCTCGGCGCTCACCTGCGCGAGCTGCGCATCGGGATGTGGCTGGACGGGCTGATCGGCGGCCTCGCGGCGGCGGGCGTCGCCGCCGCGCTGATCCTGCCGCCAATCCTGCACCACGCCCACGGCGACACCGCCTCGCTCGGCGTCGCCCTGGCGTACCCGATCGGCGACCTGCTGCTGCTGGTGTTCGCGATCGGCGCGCTCGGCACCACCGGCTGGCATCCGGGCAGAGTGTGGCTGTTGATCGCCGCCGCGCTGCTCGCGAGCGCTGCGGGCGACTCCGGCTATCTCTACCTCACCGCCACCGACAGCTACCACGTGGGCGACTGGGTGCAGTTCCTGTGGCCGACCTCGGCGGTGCTACTGGCGATCGCCGCATGGACGCCTTGGCCGCGGCCGACACGCAGGCACGTGGAGGATTGGCGGCTGGTGTCGGTGCCCTCGTTCTCGCTGCTCGCTGCGCTCGGCGTGCTGATCTACGGCGACCTCCTCCACACCCAGCTCACTCCGGTGGCGCTGATCCTCGCGACCGCGACGGTGTTGGTGGTGTGTGTGCATCTGATGCTCACCGTGCGCGAGAACATCGCGATGCTCGCGAGCTCGCGCCGCCTGGCGCTCACCGACCCGCTCACCGGCCTCGGCAACCGCCGGCAGCTGATGGAAGATCTCAACGTCGCCTGCCGCCGCGCCGGCGCCGGCGAGACATGGGAGCTGTTGCTGTACGACCTCAACGGGTTCAAGCGCTACAACGACACCTTTGGCCACCCCGCCGGTGACGCACTGCTCGCGCGCCTCAGCGACAAGCTGCGCACCGTCGTCGCCCCCTACGGCACCGCCTACCGGATGGGCGGCGATGAGTTCTGCGCGCTGCTGCGCGACTGCTCAGAGCGGATCGACGCGTTGGCGGCCGCCAGCGTCGCGGCGCTCTCCGAGCGCGGCCCGGGCTTCGCGATCGGCGCCGCGCACGGCGTGGTGTGCATCCTCCCCGAGCTCGACGACCCCGCCGTGGTGCTGCAGCTCGCCGACCAACGCCTCTACCGGCGCAAGGAGGAGACGCGCGAGGCGAGCGCCGTGCACCAGCTGCGCGACGTGCTGCTGCAGGCCTTCCAGGAGCGCCACCCCGACCTGCAGGAGCATCAGCGCGGCGTCGGCGCGCTCGTGCTGGAGGTCGGCAAGCGCCTCGGGATGAATGGCGAAGAGCTCGACGTGCTGGCGCGCGCCGCCGAGCTGCACGACGTCGGCAAGATCGCGATCCCCGACGCGATCCTCACCAAGCCTGGCGCGCTCGACGCCGAGGAGTGGCGCTTCATGATCCGCCACACGATCCTCGGCGAGCGCATCCTCAGCGCCGCCGCCGCGCTGCGCCCGGTGGCGAAGCTGGTGCGCTCCTCCCACGAGCGCTTCGACGGCAACGGCTACCCCGACGGGCTGTGCGGCGAAGCAATCCCGCTGGGCGCGCGCATCATCTTCGTGTGCGACGCGTTCGACGCGATGATCTCCGAGCGCTCCTACTCCTCCGCGATCTCCACGCAGGAGGCGATCGCCGAGCTGCGCGCGTGCGCGGGCACCCAGTTCGACCCCGCGGTGGTGGATACGTTCGTGGCGTCGCTCACCGATCCGCCCGCATCGCCTGCGACGGACGGACCGCTGTCACTCGACGCCGAGGATGCTGAGCACGCTCTCGCCGCGGGGCAGCGCGACGGTCACCTGCTCGCCGGGACGGCGGCCGACGAGCGCGCGGGCGACGGGTGA
>DATMMB010000013.1:0-11465 GCA_035569895.1 Solirubrobacteraceae bacterium
GCCGCCGACACCGCCCAGCGCTACCCTCACTACTCATCCCAGATCATCGCCGGCGCGAAGGAATCGTTCCTGCACGGCGCCGACCACGCCTACCTCGCCGGGATCATCGCGATCCTACTGGGCGCGACGCTCGTGTTCTTCATGTTCCCCAAGCACCACGACGAGAAGGAGTTGCTCGAGATGTACCACGCGCAGGATGTGAAGCACCATGGCTGAGAACGCAACGCGCGTCCCCCACCTCACCGCCCGGGAGCGCGCCGCGCGCGGCAAAGCGGCAAGGGCGGAGGCACCGCGCTCGCGCCACGCCGAGTGGGAGCCGTGGGCGGAGCGGCCCGACCCGATCGGGCTGCTGGAGGAGCAGGCGCAATCCCGGGTGCCGGAGCTCGTGCCGATCCGCTACGGGCGGATGGCGGCCTCGCCGTTCGCGTTCTTCCGCGGTGCCGCGTACGTGATGGCGTCCGACCTCGCGGGCACGCCGCGCTCGGGAATCACCGCGCAGCTGTGCGGCGACGCGCACCTGTCGAACTTCGGTGGGTTCGCCTCGCCGGAGCGCGACCTGATCTTCGACGTCAACGACTTCGACGAGACGCTGCCCGGGCCGTGGGAGTGGGACGTAAAGCGTCTCGCGGCCAGCATCGCGATCGCGGGGCGCGAAAAAGGCTTCACCGCCGAGCAGCGCCGCGAGAACGTGGCGGCGGCGGTGCGCCAGTACCGCGAGACGATGCGCAACTTCGCGGCGCTGCGCAACCTGGACATCTGGTATGCGCGCTTGGACAGCGCGACGATCGTCGCCCGCTTCGAGGCCGACGCGACGGCGGCGCAGATAAAGAGCTTCGAGAAGACGGCGGAGAAGGCGAAGCGCAAGGACAACACGCGTGCCTATACGCGCCTCGCCGCGCGCGCCGCCGACGGCGAGCCGCACATCATCAGCGACCCGCCGCTGATCGAGCGGGTGGAGGACCTGGTGCCACCGGAGCAGGCACACGAATTCGAACAAACGATGCACCAACTGCTGCGCTCCTACCGCTCCAGCCTGCAGGGCGACCGCCGGCGCCTGCTGGAGCGCTACCGCTTCGTCGACCTCGCGCGCAAGGTGGTGGGAGTCGGGAGCGTCGGCACGCGCGCGTGGGTGGTGCTGATGCTGGGCCGCGACGACGAGGACCCGCTGTTCTTGCAGTGCAAGGAGGCGCAGCCCTCCGTGCTGGAGCCGTTCGTCGGCAAGAGCGAGTACTCCCACCACGGCCGCCGCGTGGTGGAGGGCCAGCGGATGATGCAGTCCTCCAGCGACATCATGCTCGGCTGGCTGCGCGCCACCGGCATCGATGGCCAGACGCGCGACTTCTACGTCCGCCAGCTGTGGGATTGGAAGAGCTCGGCCGACGTCGAGGCGATGGCGCCCCCGGGGATGTCGCTGTACGGGCGCATGTGCGGAGGCACGCTCGCCCGCGCCCACGCGCGCTCGGGCGACGGCATCGCGATCGCCAGCTACCTCGGCGGCGGTGACGCCTTCGACCGCGCGATCTGCGCCTTCGCGGAGACCTACGCCGACCAGAACGAGCTCGACCACCGTGCGCTCACGCAGGCGATCGCGAGCGGCCGCGTGCAGGCCGAGAGCGGGGTGTGAACGAGGGGAGGCACGGGGATCGTCCGCGCGTCCAAGCGCGGGGTCCACGGCCGCCGAGCGCTGGGCCTCCGTGCCCAGCGACCGTGCCCCGCCCGCGGAGTGAGGCGTCCCGGTCCCGACCGGCAGAGGCAGTAGCCATGGGCGAGCTCGGACTGGTGGTCGCTCAGGCTGGCCGCGTAGCGCCAGTACGCGCCCTCCTGTGCCGCTTGTGCGAGGGCGCGAAGCCCCTCCGGGCGGCGGCGACGCAGCCTGCCCGCCTGCGCTGATCGAGCTTCCGGCACGCCCTGAGCGCACGGGCGAGGCGCTCGGATCGGCTCAGCGCAGCCGGCTTCGCGCCGTGGGAGCTCGCACTCGGACCAGCGCCCGGGGTCGGCGAGCCGGTCGGCGAAACCCCCCCGCCCTGGGATTCCGAGCCCGAGCCCGCTTCCGGGGTTTCTTCTGACGGGCGGCTCCTGGGTTCCACCACGGTGTATGCGATCGTCGCCGTCGCGCTCTGACCATCGCGGCTGAGCGCCGTCACGGTGTAGGTGTGCGGCCCCAGGGTTGCGGTGTCGAGCGCGCCGGGGCTCGTGCTGCCGCCGGAGTCGGCGCACGAGGCGAGCCCCGGTCCACCGGTGGCTTCCGCGCAGGAGAAGCTCGTCGCGACGGCGCGTCCGAGGATGTAGGTGTGGCCGCTGGCGGGCGAGGCGATCGTCGCGCGCGGCGGACCGAGCACGATTTCGATCGGGTGCGTCTGCGTCGAGGCGTTCGCGCGTCCCGAGGCATCGCTGACCGTCAGCGACACCTGGTAGGTGCCCGGCTTCAGGTACACGTGTTCGCCGGTCCCACCGCTCGTCGTTTCAACCGCGGAGCCGTCGCCGTAGTTCCATTCGTAGGTGGCGATCGACCCGCTGAGGTCGAACGAGCCGCGCGCGTCGAAGCTGACCGCTTCGCCGGGCGGGCTGCTCGCGGGCGCCGCGAAGGACGGGGTCGGCCCGATTCGCGGGACGCATCCATGTTCGTTGCTCCAGATGTCCTGCAGGTAGTACCTGTCGCCGTCGATCAGCTGGTTGAAGTCTTCGCCCAGCAGCGGGCCGAAGTCGGCGGGAAAGGTGGGGACCAGGTCGTACACGCACTTGTCGGCGACCTCGTTGCCTTCTTCGTCGGTGTAGCCCGACCCGGGGTTGGGATCCGTCGCGGACTCGATCGTCTCGTGGATCTCCTCGTTGAACGTGCCGGCGAGGTCGTCTCCGAGCCCGGGCTGCCCGTAACTGCATAGCGGCACGTCGGGTAGGACGCTGTAGACCTCCACGTTGCCCGAGTCGGAGTAGAGCAGGCCGTGGTAGGAGCAGAAGCCCCGGGGTTCGAGCCCCCTCAGGGCGAGCGTGCAGCGTTCCGGGCCGATGCAGACGGTGACGCCCGGCGGCGTGTAGAGCAGGAACTGCTCCCGCGGCGCCTGCCGTGGGTCGGTCGGCCAGCCGCGCGCTTCGACCTCGCTGGCGATCTCGCTGCGGATCTGCGAACTGGTCAGGCAGTCGGCCGCTTCGCAGCCGCCGGCCGTTTCCGGCGGGGGGTATGGCGTGGTGTCGAACGCTTCGCCGCCGAGCGTCACTTCGCCGCTGATGTGCTTGCCGCTCCCTTCGGCATACAGCTCGGTGACCGAGAAGTCGTCCGTGGTTTTCTTATCGTCGGCCTGCAGGTCCCTGGCGAACTGGACGATCGGCTCCGTGTAGGACGCCGGGAAGCTGCCCTGTGGGCCCCAGAAGATCAGATGCAGGGTCGAGGAAAGCATCAGCGGCCCTCCCCCGTAGGTGACGGGCGATTGACCGCCACCGCTGCTCAGCGGAGCGGCCCGCCCGGTGGCGAAGGGGCGAGCTGAGAGCGGCGCTCCCAACTGGAGTCCCTGCGCCGCGGGAGCGAGCATCACGCCGTAGGTCCTGCCCGCGACGTGCACCACCCGGCCCTGCGCCGCGCAGGCGAGCAGCGCCGTCAGAGCGATCGTGAGCGCCGCCGTCGCGCCGCCACGCCCCACGGCGCCCGTGAGTGCAAACACACGTGAACCCCCTGGCATCTCAAATCCCCGGTGCAGTCGAGACTCCTCGTTCTGAGCATACCGCGGAGACACTCCCGGAAACACTCACTTGGCTTGACTGTCCAGCCTCTCGCGGAGTAGCCTGGTGGTGCTATGGGGGGTTTGCGATCCGCGCGCTGGGCCATCGCGCTGCTCGGTGCCGTCGCCGTCCTGCTGCTCGGCGCTGCTCCCGCCAGCGCCGCTCGCACGCTGGAACACGAGATCACCGAAGTCGACGGCCACACTCCCTACCGCCACCCTCTCGACGACCCGAACGGTGTCGCGATCGACTCCAGCGACGACCTGTTGGTGACCGAAACCCCCCTCGAAGACGGCAATGTCGAGAAGTACAGCCCCACGGGCGCCTGGGAAGCCGATGATGAAGCGCGGCCCTCCTATTGGTCGCCTGAAAGCGTCGCCTTCGACCGCGCGGATGGGGAGATCTTCGTGTCGGATTCGACTCTCGACGAAGTGTGGGGCCTGAGCACGACAATCGTCGGCCCCAGCGGCCCCCGTCTGCTGCCGCTTGGTGCGCCGAGGGCCAGCGGCAGCAAATGCTGCTATCTGCAGCTCGCCGCGGACAACTCCGGCGACGCCTACAACGGCGACCTATACGTCTTTGCGGGGGAAGGCCCGGGCCACGCGCGCGTGATCCGCATCAACAGCACGACGGGCGCGCCTGTCGACTTCACCGAAGGCTCCTCGGCCGGCACCGACGAACTGACCGGCGCCGAAACCCCCGCCCACTCCTTCGTTGGCCCCGGCGGCTTTGCTCAGGGCCGCATCGCCGTCGACGCGGCCGGCCACCTGTGGGTCGCCGACGGCACGAACGACGCCGTCGACGAGTTCGCGCCCTCCGGCCGGTACCTGCGCAGCATCACCCAGGTCGCCACCGGCGAGCCGCTCGGCCAAGTGCTCGCCGTCGCGATCGACCCCACCACCGGGAACGTGCTCGTCAACAACGTCAACATCGACGGGATCGACGAATTCACCCCCTCTGGCACCTTCGTCGCAGAAACCAGACCGGGCGTCGCCGGCCAGGCCCTGGGCATCGCCGTCGACTCCACCGGCAGGCTCTACATCGCCAACAAATTCGGCGCGGAAAACAGCTCCGTCCTGGTCTTCAGCCCGAACGGGGCGCCGCACGCCAAGTTCCCGCTCGCGATCGAAGTCGCAGGCGAAGGCGAAGTGAGCGGCCCGGGCATCGCCTGCACCGCGGTGGGCGACGGCACGTCCGCTTGCGAAAACGAATTCGTCGAAGGCACCGAAGTCCCGCTCAGTGTCAAAGCCCTGCCTGGCGAACGGCTCGAAGGCTGGAGCACCGTCAAGGGCGACGCCGGCGGCTGCACGGGCCGCACCGCCCCCTGCGAAACCGGCGCGCTCACCGAAGCCACCAAGCTGAAGGCCCTCTTCGCGCCGATCCCCACCACACTCACCGTCTGGCTCACCGGCAGCGGCACGGTAACCGGCAGCCAGCCCGGGCTCGCCTGCGCTGGGGAAAAGTGCAGCGGCAGGTTCGAAGGCACGGTCGAACTGGAAGCCCACCCGGCCGCCGGATCGATCTTCGCCGGCTGGATGGGCTGCAAGCGCCTCACGGCCAGCAGGTGCGAAGTCACGATGAACGCGTCGCTCGAAGTCACCGCCGTCTTCCTCAAGGAAGCCGAAGCGCCGGTCATCACCACGTTCGCCGGCGACCAGCACGGCTGCGAAAACGGCGGTCTCGAAGTGACGGTCGGCGGGCACACCACCTACGTCTGCGATGGCACCGACGGTACCGACGGAACGAATGGCACCAACGGCAAGGACGGCAAGGAAGGCCCCCAGGGCATCGAAGGCCCCCAAGGCATAGAAGGCCTCCAGGGCGTGGAGGGCCTCAAAGGCAAGGAAGGCCCCCAGGGCAAGGACGGCGCCCAGGGTTCCCCGGGCCCAGTCTCCACGGTCACCTGCAAGGTCAAGCAGCAGGGCAAGAAGAGAGTCAAAGTGACCTGCACGATCACGCAGAGCGCCTCCATCGCACGCGCCCACCTGCGCTGGCGCCTCGTGCACGACGGCCACGCGATCAGCCAGGGGGTCAGCGGGGGCGCCCTGCGCCTCGACCTGCGCCACCTTCACCCGGGTCGCTACCTGCTCTACGTCCAGGGGCAGCGGCGCGCCACGGCGATCATCGTCGGCTAGGAGAACTTCATCCCCGCCGGGCGATGCCGGGCCACCCGGCCTTGGGCGGTGATACCGAGATGCTCCGCAGTCGCCACAATCCGCGCTGAACCCTCCAACGAGATCGAAAGGGGCTGGCGTATGAGCACAGCGGCACACACCGGCAAACGCACCGCCACCGGCGCACCGAGCGCGAGCGAGGCCCAGCCGGCCGACGTGCTCGTGATCTTCGGCATCACCGGCGATCTCGCCAAGGTGATGACCTTCCACTCGCTCTATCGCCTCGAGGCGCGTGGCCTGTTGCACTGCCCGATCGTCGGCGTGGCCGCCAACGATTGGACCGTCGAGCAGCTGCGCCAGCGCGCGCTCGAGTCGATCGAGGGGTGCGGAGAGCAGATCGACGAGCAGGTGTTCGAGCGCTTCGCGCAGCGGCTCTCCTACCTCTCCGGCGACTTCGCCGACAGCGCGCTTTACGGGCGGCTGGCCACAGAGATGGGCAACCCGCGCAGCCCCGTCTTCTACCTGGAGATCCCGCCGTCGCTGTTCGGGGCGGTGATCGCGCGGCTGGCCGAGGCCGGCCTCACCAAGAATGCGCGCGTGGTCGTGGAGAAGCCCTTCGGCCACGACCTCGCCTCCGCGCGCGCGCTGGCCGCGGAAATCCTGCAGCACATCGACGAGCCCCAGCTCTACCGGATCGACCACTTCCTCGGCAAGATGGGCACCGACGAGCTGCTCTACCTGCGCTTCGGCAACACGATGATCGAGCCGGTGTGGAACCGCAACCACATCGCCTGCGTGGAGATCACGATGGCCGAGGACTTCGGCGTGGAGGACCGCGGCCACTTTTACGACCCGGTGGGGGCGCTGCGCGACGTTGTCGTCAACCACCTCATGCAGCTGGTGGCCGTCGCCGCGATGGAGGCGCCCGCGGGCAACGACGCGCGCACGCTCAAGGACGCCAAGTACACCGTGTTCCGCGCGATCGAGGACGCCAGCCCGGCGCAGTACGTGCGCGGCCAGTACGACGGCTACCGCAAGATCGACGGCGTCGCGCCCGACTCCAACACCGAGACCTACGCCGCGCTGCGCCTGCACATCGACAACTGGCGCTGGTCGGGGGTGCCGTGGCTCATCCGCACCGGCAAGCTGCTGCCGGTCACGCAGACAGAGCTGCGCGTGGTGTTCCGCGAGCCGCCGCGCCTCTTGTTCATGGAGCGCGGCCACCGCCGGCCGGAGCCCAACCAGTTCGTCGTCAAGCTCGACCCCTCCACCGGCACGCGCATGGTGCTCGACGCCCACCGCGCCGACATGGGCGGCCCACAGACGATCACGCTCGACATGGAGTTCGCCCGCGAGGGCGGCGAGGCGCCGACGCCTTACGAGGTGCTGCTGCTCGATGCGATGCGGGGCGACAGCGCGCGCTTCACCCGCCAGGACGGCGTCGAAGAGACGTGGCGGATCATGCAGCCGCTGCTCGACTCCCCGCCCACGGTGCACCCCTACGCGCCGGGCAGCTGGGGCCCTGACGCGGGCGAGCGGCTGGTCGAGGGCTTCGGCAGCTGGCACGGGCCGTGGGTGGCGGCGTGAGCGACGTCGCCCCCCAGAGCGCCGCCGCACCCTCCCCGTTTCCGCCGATCGCCGACTACGCGTTCCTGTCGGACTGCCACACCGGCGCGCTGGTGGCGCCCGACGGGGCGATCGACTGGCTGTGCGTGCCGCGCTTCGACGCGCCCAGTGTGTTCGGCACGCTGCTCGACCGCGAGGCGGGGGCATTTCGGTTTGGGCCGTTCGGGATCAACGTGCCGACCGCACGTGTGTACGAGCCGGGGACGAACACGCTGCTGACGACGTGGACGACCTCCAGCGGGTGGGTCGCCGTGCGCGACGCGCTCACGCTCGGCCCGCGCCGCGGCGTGGACATCGTCACGCCGCATACGCGGCCCCCCACCGACGAAGACGCCGAGCATCTGCTGGTGCGCGTGGCGATCTGCCTGGAAGGCGAAGTCGAGGTCGAGCTGACCTGCGAACCAGTCTTCGACTACGGGCGCGTCCCGGCCGAATGGACCGTCGCCGACGATGGCCACCAGGCCGACGCGACCGGCGCCGGGCTGACGATCCGCCTGCACACCGACATGGCGCTCGGCGTCGAGGGCGACTGGGTGCGAGCCCGCCACGTGCTGCGCCAGGGGGAGCAGATCTACTGCTCGCTCTCGTGGGCCGGCCACCTGGAGGGGCCGAGCGACGTCGCCGACGCCAACGCCCGCCTCGCCACCACCGGACGCTACTGGCGCGAGTGGCTGGGGCGCGCGCGGCTTCCCGACCACCGCTGGCGCGAGCCGATCCAGCGTTCGGCGCTCGCGATCAAGGGCCTCACCTACATGCCCACCGGCGCCACCGTCGCGGCGCTGACGACCTCGCTGCCGGAGACCCCCGGAGGCGAGCGCAACTGGGACTACCGCTACACGTGGCTGCGCGACTCCACCTTCACGTTGCAGGCTTTGCACTACCTCAATCTCGACTGGGAGGCCGAGGAGTTCATGCAGTTCGTCGCCGACCTGGAGTGCAACGGCGACGGGGCCTTGCAGATCATGTACGGGATCGACGGGCGCCGCGATCTGACCGAGGCCACGCGCGACGATCTTTCCGGGTACGCGGGCGCGCGGCCCGTGCGCGTCGGCAACGGCGCCTACGACCAGCGCCAGAACGACGTCTTCGGGGCCGCCCTCGATTCGATCTTCCTGCACTCGCGCCGCTCCCAGCGGCTGCCGCGGCGGCTGTGGCCGATTGTCGAGGCCCAAGCCGAATGCGCCACGCGCGTGTGGGGCGACCCCGACCAGGGCATCTGGGAGGCGCGTGGCGCGCCCCAGCACTACGTCTCCTCGAAGCTGATGTGCTGGGTGGCGATGGACCGCGCCGCCAAGCTCGCGGCGATGCGCGGCGACGCCGAGCGCCAGGAGAAGTGGGGCGCCACCGCCGAGGCGATCCGCGCCGACATCCTCGCCCATGGGCTCACCCACAAGGGCGTGCTGCGCCAGCACTACGACACTGACGCGCTCGATGCCTCCACGCTGCTGGCCGCGATCTTCGGCTTCCTGCCCCCCGGCGACGGGCGCCTGCGCGCCTCCGTGCTCGCGATCGCCGACGACCTCACCGAGGACGGCTTCGTGCTGCGCTACCGCACCGGCGAGACCGACGACGGCATGTCCGGAAAGGAGGGCTCCTTTTTGATCTGCTCCTTCTGGCTGGTCTCGGCGCTCGCGATCGTCGGCGCAGAGCAGCGCGCCCGCGACCTGATGGAACGGCTTTTGCGCGTCGCCTCGCCGCTGGGGCTGTACGCCGAGGAGTTCGACACTTCCACCGGCCGCCACCTTGGCAACTTCCCCCAGGCCTTCTCCCACCTCGCGCTGATCGAGGCCGCCGCGCGGATCATCCTCGCCGAGCGCATTGCGGAGATCTCGTGATGTGCTCCCACCACATCCCGCCGATCCGGGCCCGCGCGGTTGGTCGCCGCACGGGGCGCGAGGAGGCGACCTGGTGATGGAGTCCTACGACGTCATCATCATCGGCTCGGGCGCGGGCGGCGGCACGCTCGCGCGCCATCTCGCGCCGTCGGGCAAGCGCATTCTGCTGCTCGAGCGCGGCGACTGGCTGCTTCGCGAGCCCTCCAACTGGTCGGCCGCCGACGTGTTCGTCGACAACCGCTACATCTCACCCGACACCTGGTATGACGGCGCTGGCAAGCCCTTCCAGCCACAGGTCCACTACTACGTCGGGGGGGCCACCAAGCTGTATGGCGCGGCGCTCTACCGGATGCGCAAAGAGGACTTCGGCGAGCTGCGCCATCACGGCGGCATCTCCCCCGCGTGGCCGCTCCCCTACGAGGAGATGGAGCCCTACTACACGCAGGCCGAGCAGCTCTACGAAGTGCACGGCGCGCGCGGCGAGGACCCCACCGAACCGCCTGCGAGCGCGCCCTACCCGCACCCCGCCGTCTCGCACGAGCCGCGCATCGCGCAGCTCGCCAAGGACTTCGCCGCGGCCGGCCTGCACCCCTTCCACGCTCCCTGCGGGGTGATGCTGCGCGAGGACAACATGCCCTACAGCGCCTGCGTGCGCTGCTCCACCTGCGACGGCTTCCCCTGCCTGGTGCACGCCAAGTCGGACGCCGAGGTGTTGGGCGTGCGGCCGGCGCTCGAGCATCCCAACGTGATGCTGCTCACCGGCGCCACCGCCGTGGCGCTGCGCACCAACGCCGCGGGGAGCGCCGTCACCGAGGTGGTGGTGGAGCGCGGCGGGGATGAAAGCCCACCCACCCGTGTTGCGAGCGGTCCGAGCGAAACGGGCGACCGACGCAGAGCGGGCGCGAACGGGACGAGCCAGGGCGGGGCCGCAGACGGCGAGCGCGAGAGCTACGCCGCCGACATCGTCGTCGTCTCCTGCGGCGCCGCCAACACCGCCAAGCTGCTGCTGAGCTCCGCCACCGACAAGCACCCCGCCGGCCTCGCCAACGGCTCCGACCAGGTCGGGCGCAACTACATGTTCCACAATAGCCAGGCGGTGCTGGCGATCTCCAAAGAGCCCAACCCCACCGTCTTCCAGAAGACCCTCGGCGTCAACGACTACTACTTCGCCTCCGACGCCTGGGAGTTCCCGATGGGCAACATCCAGATGGTGGGCAAGTCGGTGCCCGACATGTACCGCGGGGAGAAGCCCACGATCACCAAACTCGCCCCGTTCGGCCTCTCGCTGCAGGAGGTCGCCGAGCACGCGGTCGACTTCTGGCTCTCGACCGAGGACCTGCCCCGGGCCGAGAACCGCGTGAGCGTCGACCGCGACGGCAGGCTGACGCTCACCTACTCCCCCTCCAATGATCACGCCCGCGACCGGCTGCTCGAGCAGCTGCGCTCGCTGCTCGGGCACCTCGGCATGCACGAGCACCACCTGATTCCCCGCTGGGCCTACCTCGAGAACAAGATCCCAGTCGCCGGCGTCGCCCACCAGGCCGGCACCTGCCGCTTCGGCTCGAACCCCGCCACCTCGGTGCTGAACACCGACTGCCGCGCACACGAGCTCGACAACCTCTACGTGGTCGACACCAGCTTCTTCCCCTCCATCTCCGCCGTCAACCCCGCGCTCACCGCGATCGCCAACGCGGTGCGCGTGGGCGAGCACCTGCTGCAGCGGCTGGGGTCACAACATGAGACGTAGGTGCAGCGGAGATGGCGCCTGAGGCGGGCAATTCCGGCGGCGGCGGCGCGCGGGCAGCGGGCCGCCGCCGGGTGGTGATCGTCGGCGGCGGCTTCGGCGGGCTCACGGCCGCGCGCGAGCTGCGCGGCGCCGATGTGGAGGTGACGGTGGTCGATCGCATGCACCACCACCTCTTCCAGCCGCTGCTCTACCAGGTCGGCTGCGGCGGCTTGGCGGCCGGCGAGATCGCGCCGCCGCTGCGCGCGCTGCTGCGCCGCCACCACGCCAGCGTGAGGGTGCTGATGGCGGAGGCGACCGGCCTCGACCCCGAGCGGCGGCTGCTGGAACTCGACGGCGGCGAGCAGCTTCCGTACGATAGCCTGATCGTGTCGTGCGGCGCGCGCACCTCCTACTTCGGCCACGACGAGTGGCGGGAGACGACGTGCGGGT
>DATMMB010000014.1:0-3850 GCA_035569895.1 Solirubrobacteraceae bacterium
TCAGGGAATGCGCGGTGTTCGGGCTGCCGTCGTCCTCGAGCATGTGATCCGCGTTGCCGTGGTCGGCGGTGATCAGGCACGCGCCACCGGATTCGTGCACCGCGGTGACGACGTCGCCCAGGCAAGCGTCTACGGCCTCGATCGCCGTCACCGCGGCCTCGATCACGCCGGTGTGGCCGACCATGTCGGGGTTGGCGAAGTTGATGACAACGAACCGAAACCCGCCGCCGGCAGCGTCTCGCCCGCCGCCCACAGCCAGCTCTCCGCCATCGCCTGTGCGGTGGTGATGTCCATCACCGCGATCGTCGCCGACGCCGTAGTCGTGTTGGGCGCCGCCGTGCTCACCAGCGCCGCCGTCATCCCCGACGCAACCCGTCCCCCCCGCGCGCCATGCCGCGAGGAAGCGGTCGGTGACGGTGCGAGCGCTCATCTCCGGCGCAAGGTCGTAAGTGGGCACCTCGCGCACTGAGGGGGCCAGCTCCCGCCGTTCGCCCTCGTAGGAGGCCTCTTCGCCCCCGTTGAAGAAGTAGGTGACGTGCGCGTACTTCTCCGTCTCGGCGACGTGCAGCTGGCAGGCGCGTGCGGCGGCAAGCACCGAGGCAAGCGTCGCTGCCGGGCGCTGCGGGGGGAAGGCGATCGGGTACGACCAATCTTCCTCGTAGCCGGTGAGCGTGGTGTACTGGTCGACCGGCTCGATCCCACGCCGGCCCTCCCAGCCCGGCAGCTCCTCCGCCGGCGCACCCTCGACCTCCTCGATCTCGGCGGGCACGCCCGCGGCCGCCTCTCCCGCTGCCGGCCCGCCCGTGGCTGGCGGCTTCCTGGGCCCGCGCCGGCTCGTGCCGGGCGGCTCGCCAAACCCTGGCTCGGCCAGCGCGCGGGTGATCTCGCGCGCGCGGTCGGGGCGGAAGTTGAAGCACAGCACGCTGTCCCACGGCCGGATCAGCGCCTCCTCGCCGACGGTCGTGGGTGCGATGAACTCGTCGGTCTCGCCCCGCGCGTAGGCATTGCGCACGGCCTCGACGCCGGTCGCCTCGTGGTGGGGGGCGCGACCGTGGACCAGCAGGTCGTAGGCGGCCTGGATGCGCTCCCAGCGGCGGTCGCGGTCCATCGCCCACCAGCGCCCGACCACCGAGCCGATCCGCGCTCCTCCGCGGGTGTCGGGCGGCCAGATCTCGCGGCACCAGCGTTCCACCCGACCGACGTGCTGGACGCCCGATTTGGGCGGCGTGTCGCGACCGTCGGTGAAGCAGTGAACCGCGAGGTCGCGTACCGACAGGCGGGCGGCGAGCTCCAGCAGCGCGCGCAGGTGGCCGAGGCTGGAGTGCACGCCGCCGTCGGACACCAGCCCGATCAGGTGCACGCGCTCGGCACACGTAAGCGCGTGCACGATCGCCGGGTTCTCGCTCAACACCCCGTCGGCGACGGCGTCGTCGATGCGCGTCAGATCCTGGCGCACAACCGCACCGGCGCCGAGGTTGAGGTGGCCGACCTCGGAGTTGCCCATCTGCCCCTCCGGCAAGCCCACCGCGCGCCCGCTGGCGGTGAGCGTGGTGTGCGGGCATGTCTCCCACAGCTCGTCGAACACGGGCGTGCGGGCGAGCGACACGGCGTTGCCGGGGCCGGCCTCGGCGAGACCCCAGCCGTCGAGCACCACCAGGCAGACGCACGGCACGAGCGGGGCGCTCACGCTGCCGCTGCCCCCACGATCGCGGCGAACGCGTCGGCCTGCAGCGAGGCGCCGCCGACCAGCGCGCCGTCGACGTCGGGGAGCGCGAGCAACGACGGCGCGTTGTCGGGGTTGACCGAGCCGCCGTAGAGGATCGGCACCCGCTCGCTGCACTCCCCGCCAGCGCGGTCGGCGAGCAGCGCGCGCACGAACGCGACCGCGTCCTGCGCCTGCTCGGGCGTGGCGGTCTGGCCGGTGCCAATCGCCCAGATCGGCTCGTAGGCGATCGCGATCTCGGGGAGCTGCTCGTCGGCGACGCCGGCGAGGTCGTCGCGCACCTGCTGGCGCAGCTTGCGTTCGGTGTCGCCGGCGGCGCGCTCCTCCTCGGTCTCGCCCACGCAAAGGATCGGCCGCAGACCGGCGTTCAGCGCGGCGGGCAGCTTCAAGGCGAGCGCGCGGTCGCTCTCGCCGAAGTGCTCACGCCGCTCGGAGTGGCCGAGCACGACGCCGCGGATGCCGATCTCGGCGAGCATCGGCGGCGAGACCTCACCGGTGAAGGGGCCCTCGGGCTCGTGGTGCACATTCTGGGCGTACACCTCTACGCGCGAGCCGCGCGCCGAGTCGACCATCGCGCGCAGGTCGGTGAACGGCACGCAGATGCCCACATCCACGCCGTTCACCGCCGCCAGCAGCGGCAGCAGCGCCTGGATGTGCTCCTCGGCCTGCGCCTCGGTCTTGTACATCTTCCAGTTGCCGGCGATCAGGGGGGTGCGGGCGCTCACGTGACGCGCGCGCCTTTTGATCGAGAAAGAGGGGCCCGGTCGTCTGAAGAGGAGGGGCCCGGCTCGCCGGCCTTCGGCCGGCTGCGCCGCCCTCCTGGCGGGGGCACACAGCCCGACGGGCTGGGTCGGCCGACTGCGCCACCCTCCAGGGCGTGCACGCCCGGCAGCGTGCGTCCCTCGACCAGCTCCAGCGTGGCGCCGCCGCCGGTGGAGACGAAGTCGACCGCCCGCTCGAGGCCGAAGTGGGCGAGCGCCGAGGCGGAGTCGCCGCCGCCCACCACCGTGAAGCCGGGGGCCTTGGCCACTGCTTCGGCGACGGCGCGCGTGCCGAAGGCGAACGGCGCGTGCTCGAACGCTCCCATCGGGCCGTTCCAGAAGACGGTGCCGGCCTGCTCGATCTCGCCGGTGTAGCGCGCCGCGGTGTCGGGGCCGATGTCGAGGCCCATCCAGCCGGCCGGCACCTCTACGCCGGGGAGCACCCGGTGCTGGGCGTCGTCGGCGAGGCGGTCGCCGATCACGAGATCGTGCGGCACCAGCATCCGTCCGCGGCCGGGCTGCGGGGTGTGCGTGTCGCTCGCACGGTCGAGCAGTTTGCGGGCGTGCTCGACGTCCTCGTCATCGCATAACGACTCCCCTACCGAGTGCCCCTGGGCGTGCAGGAATGGGAAGCACATCGCACCGCCGATCATCACGATGTCAGCGACCTGCAGAAAGCGCTCGATCACGCCGATCTTGTCGGCCACCTTGGCGCCGCCGACGATCGCCACCAGCGGCGGCTCGGGGTGCTCGAGGATTCCCGTGAGCGTCTTCACTTCGCCTTCCAGCAGCCGCCCCGCCGCGCTGGGCAGCAGGTGGGCGACGCCCTCGGTGGAGGCGTGCGCGCGGTGGGCGGCGCCGAACGCGTCGTTGACGTACACGTCGGCGAGCTCCGCCAGCTCGCGTGCGAGCGCGGGGTCGTTGTCGGTCTCACCCTCCTGGAAACGCACGTTCTCCAGCAGCAGCACCTCGCCGTCGCGCAGCCCTTCGGTGAGCGCCCGCACCGACTCGCCGACGACGCCGGGCGCGAGCGTCACCTCGGCGCCGAGCAGCTCGCCCAGGCGCGCCGCGACCGGCGCCATCGACAGGGCCGGCTCGGGGCCGTGCTTGGGGCGGCCGAGGTGCGAGACGAGCACCAGGCGCGCGCCTTTGCCGCGCAGCTCTTCGATCGTCGGCAGCGCCGCACGGATGCGGGTGTCGTCGGCGATCTCCACGCCGCCGTCCTCGCCGGGGGTGAGCGGCACGTTGAAGTCGACGCGCACCAGCACGCGCCGAGCGTGAACATCGAGGTCGTCGAGGCTTCTCACGCGATCCCCCCGGATCCCTCTCCCTACAGAACCCTCTGCGCGAGGTCCACGAGCCGGTT
>DATMMB010000015.1:0-12826 GCA_035569895.1 Solirubrobacteraceae bacterium
GGACTGGCGCATCCAGTACAACACCTACAGGCCACACTCAGCCCTCGGCGGACTCACACCCACCGAATACGCACAGAGAGAGAACCACCAACACCAACCAGACCACGCATAAGCCCTGGACCACCTACAGGGGCCCCTTCATTCGTGCCTCGACCGTGCCGATCGCGGATCTCCCAAGTCGCCGCGTGGCACAAGCGTCGCAGCAGCGCGAAATAGTTGTTATCAGATCGTGAAGTTTCGCCCGATGGCACAGGATCGTAACTCCGCCCGGCGGCGGGCTTGAGAATCTGGGAGCCGCGGGGAACGTACGCTCCCGTCCGTGTGGGTTGGAGATCCGCGCGGCCTTGAATACCAACAGGAGGTAGTCACGTAATGATGTCCTCTTCAGGACGCCGTCTGCTTCTGGCGTGTATCCTCTCGGTGGCCGCTCTGGTCGCCGTGGCGGCACCCGGAACAGCGAGCGCAGCATCCGACCTGGGCAAACAATGCTCGGGCGAAAACATCAAGGGTCACGGCTCGACGTTCCAGGCCCCGATCCTGGTGAAATGGGCCGCTGACTTCAACGAAGTCGAAGGGCACGCTAACAAAAACGCAAAGGCGTGTGGCGGCACCCAGGGGTCCAAAGGCAAACCCACGGTGACCTATGAACACACGGGCTCGAACGCCGGCAGCGGCGCGTGCCTGCATGGCTGGGGTGCGGAATCGAGCGAAACCCTGAAATACGCCGAATTCCCCTTCTGTGGCACAGACGAAGCGCCGAACGCCACGCAGAAAGGGGAAATCGAAAAAAACAAAACCAGCGCCGAAGGCAGCGAATCTGAATCGTTGGAGGAGATCCCGGTGCTGCAGGGCGCGGTGGTGGCGATCGTCCACCTCCCGGAAGGCTGCAAGGCCAAAAGCGAAATCACCGTCAAAGGCGTGAAAACCAAACTTGGTCGCCTCGTCTTCGACGACACCTCGCTCGAGGGCATCTTCTCCGGCAAGGTCAGGAGCTGGAAGGCGCTCCTCGCAAACCAGGCGAAAACCTCGAAAGACCCGGGCTCCGATGCACTGAGCTGCACCGGCGGCACGGAAAGCACGCAGAGTAAAGAAGAAGAAGAAAAAAGCGAAGAACTGCACATCATCAAGTACGAATCGGAAGGCAAAGAAGTCAAGCTTCCGAAGGGTGAAAAAGCGACCGCCGCCGAGGAAGAAGCGGAGATCGTCACCCCCGTCGTCCGTCTCGACCACTCGGGCACGACCCACATCTTCAAGTCGTTCTTGGAGCAGGTCGACACCGAAAAACTCGAGATGGAAGCCTACCCAGAAGAAATTGGAGGCAAGGCTACCGGTTGCCACAAAGCGCTCCCGGAAGAAAGCGAGCCCTGGACGTCGGTGTCGGAAGCGTGCCAGAACCAGCGCTGGCCGACCGCAGCGCACATCGTGCGCGGCACGGAATCCGGCAACCCGGGTGTCATCAAGCGGGTCGACCAGGTGCAGAGCACGGTCGGCTACGCCGACCTCGCAGTGGCACGGGAATTGCACTACTTCTCGGCCAACTGCGAAAAACTCCCCACCGAATGCGGCGGGGAAAACAAACCAGAAGAACAGAACACTAAGTTCTGGGCCGAGGTGCAGAACAGCAAAACGGTGAGCGTGTCCGGGTTCTCGGATCCGTCGACCGACGGCGACGTCGAAGCGGCGGAAAACTCGCGCTGCAAGTCGACCAAATTCACCGACGAAGCGGGCAAAAAATTCCCGCCCGAAAGCACGCGCAAGCCGTGGAACGAAGCGAAGGCCGAACTCACCGAGTCTGAATACTCGATCTGCGGTCTGACCTACGACCTCGCGCTGCGCCAGTACGGGTTCTACCCGGGCCTTGACGAAGTATCCGAGGAAACCCTCGGCAAAGGCGAGGCCAACACCGTCCACGACTTCCTGCTGTGGGCGCTGAACACGAGCAAAGAAGGCGGCGGATCGCTCGAGAAAGACACTGACTACGAAAAACTGCCCTCCGCGATCATCAAAGAGGCAGAACACGGTGTCGAAGAAATCGGGTACAAGAAAGCAGGCACGAAGGAAGCCAAAGAAAAAACCTGATTCGCCCGATCGCACTCGGATCAGCGTCTGAGTGCACCAAGCAGCCGGCGCCGGCCCGCCCCACGGAAGGGGTGGGCCGGCCGGCGTTAAGAGCGCCTAGCAAAACAGGCGGGTACGGCTGGCGCGGTTCTGGGCCAAGCGGGGCGCGGACGCAGGATCGCGACAGTAGTCTTATTTTGCGTAACTCGTCTAACAAATGGAGGAGATACCAAAATGATGACAAAAGGCAAGCTCAGGAGTAGGGACGGCATGACCCCCACCGCGACGATCGCGGTGGGGGTCATGCCGCTCGTCGCCATAGGCGTCCTGACAGCATCTGTGCGCGGATTGCTGGATGCCGACGCGCGGCTCGCCGCACGTGCTCTACGAGTGCGTAGGTAGCGATCACAAAATCTCGACATTTGTTCGACTGCCTGCGGCGATCATGTAAACGGTGGGTGTTGCGGTCGAGATCGACGAGTCCGGGGCGTGGGTCGCTCCGCGCGTCGTGCGTGGCGTCGATCGCGCCTGCGCCCCAGACGCCCTAGATCTAGGGTGCGAGGGCGATGTAGCCCTCGGCCCGGACTTCGCCCGATCCTCGCTGCGCGCCAAGCGCGGGCTCGACCTGCTCGGCGCCGCGCTCGGGCTGCTCGCGCTTGCACCTCTGCTGGGCGTCATCGCGGTGGCGATCAAGCTTGATGGCGGCGGCACGATCTTCTATCGCCAGCAGCGCGTCGGCCGCTACGGCCGGCGCTTTCGGATGCTGAAGTTCCGCACGATGATCCCCGACGCCGACGCTGGGAAGGAAGCGTTGCGCGGTCTTAACGAAGCGGGCGGCGGCCTCTTCAAGATCGCCGAGGACCCGCGCGTGACGCGTGTCGGGCGCTGGCTGCGCCGCAGTGCGCTGGACGAGTTGCCGCAGTTGCTCAACGTGCTCAAAGGCGAGATGAGTCTCGTCGGCCCCCGTCCCCTGGTGCTCGACGAGGACGCTCGCATCGCCGGCGCTCACCGCCGCCGCCTGGAGCTGATGCCGGGTATGACCGGCCCCTGGCAGATTGTCGGGCCCGTCCGCACGTCGCTGCAGGAGATGGCGGCGATCGACTATCGCTACGTCGCCGATTGGTCGCTGCGCAGGGACCTCGCGATCCTGCTGCGCACCGTGCCCCACGTGCTGGGACGCCGGGGGCTGTAGTGCCCAGCTGCGCGATCGGGAGGCGCCGCCGGGGGGTCTGGCCTCTGCGCGCGCGCCGAGTGCAACGGCCAGATAGCATCTCGCGCCGATGACACCGAGCACCGGCAAGCGGCGCGTCCTCTTCCTCTTCTGGGTTGTGGCTGGCGCAATGCACTTCCTGCGCCCACGTTTCTATGAAGCGATCGTGCCGCCCCCACTGGATCGCCGCAAGCGAGAGGTGGTCGTCGCGAGCGGGCTCGCCGAGCTGCTCGGGGCGTTCGCTGTCCTCCCGAGTCGGACGCGCCGCCTCGCCCGCGGTTGGCTGCTGGCGACGCTGGCCGCGGTGTACCCGGCGAACATCTACATGGCGCTCAGGCCGGAGCGGTTCAGCTCGATCCCGAGACCGCTGCTGTGGGTGCGCCTGCCGGTGCAGGGCCTGTTTGCCTGGATGACATGGCGCGGGACTGAGTAGCCACATCCGAGGCGGCCCGCCTATCTCGGTGCGGCACCTGTGCACGCAGGTGCTACACTTGCGGCGATGCCCACCACCCGCCCTCGTTACACCATCACCGACACGGGGCCCGTGCGAGATCTGCTCGATGACGCGGAGGGTCGGTGGCCGGAGGTTGGTGATCGTAAGGAGCTGCTGCTGCGCTTGGCGCGAGCCGGCCATGACGCGCTGCATCTGGGTCGGGCCGCGGCGAGCCGCCGGCGGGAGCGTCAGCGTTCGGCGCTGCTTGACCTGCGGCGCATCGTCGACTGGGACGCGATCGGCGACGACCAGGCGTGGCGCTGAACAGGCTGCTGCTCGCCGACAAGTCGGCCTTGGAGCGCGCCACTCCCGCGATGCTCGCGCTCGGTGAGATCTGCGTGTGCGCGATCACGCGGCTGGAGCTTCTCCACAGCGCTCGCAGCGCCAGCGACTACACCGCGATCGAGGAGCGGCTCGCCCTCTTCCGCGAGCTGCGCGTCGACGCCGAGACGATCTCCACGGCGGTGACGGCTCACCGCGAACTGGGGCGGAAAGGTCGCCATCGGCTCCCGATCCCCGACCTCCTCATCGCCGCGTGCGCCCAACAGCATCAGGCCGCGGTGCTGCACATCGATCGTCACTACGACGTGCTCGCTGAAGTCCTCTCCTTCGAGCCGGTGCGTCTCGACTCCTGACACCAATCGACGCGGGAGCCGGCATCTCTCGCGCGCGGGCTCGGGCATCAGTCGTTGCGGTGGCGCTCGCTGCGCACCAGCTCGGCGGCGTCGATGGGACCGCGCCAGCGGCTCGGGACGTTGGGGCCGTGATTGCCGCTGGGCGTCGATGCGAGCTGCCCCAGCACGTGCGCGGTCTCCCCGCACACCCGCTCCGGCGCGAACAGCCGTGCGGCCTCGGCGCGGGCCTGCTCGGCGATCGCCTGCGGGTCGGCGCGCACGCGCGCGATCGTCGCGAGCACCGCTTCCGCCAGCGCCTCCACGTCGCCGGGGGTGACCACGACGGCGACCGACTCCTTGACGCCCTCGCTCGCGCCCACCTCGGTGGTGGCGACCACCGGGACGCCGCAGGCGAGCGCCTCGGCGACCGTCAAGGCGAACGGCTCGTAGTGGCTGGCCTGCAGCAGCATGTCGCTGCGCGCGAGCTCGCCCGCCACCTGCGCCGCCGGAATCGCGCCGACGTACTCGGCGCTCTCCGCCGGCAGCTCCTCCAACAGCTTTGTGTAGTCCGACCAGAGGCTCGGCCCGCCGATGATGCGAAAGCGCACGTTCGCGCCGCGCGCGTGCAGCAGGCGGGCGAGCGCAACCACGTCCTCGACGCCCTTGCGCGCCGCGATGCGGCCCAGCACCAGCACGGTGGGCGTCTCGTCGAGCTCGCGCCGCACGCCGGCGAAGCGCTCCAGGCGCACGGGGTTGGGCACGACCACAGTCGCGCCTGCGGGGAAGCCGTAGTCGCGCACTAGGTGCTCGCGAAACGCGGCACTGATGCACACCAGCAGGCGCGCGCGGCGGATCAAAAGGCGCTGCACGAGCGCTCGCAGCGACATCGCCGCCACCGCCGCGAGGTATGTGCGGCGCGGCTGGCAGCGCGCCGCGAGCTCGCGCTCGGCGAGCAGCGCCCGCAGCTCCCCGGCGGCGTGCGTCTCGGGCTGCAGCACGAGCGGCACCGTGCGCGCGAGGCGTCCCGGCACCGCCAGGGTCTCAATGTGTGAGAACTGGTAGATCGCGTCGTAGGGGTCGCGCGTGTGTCGCGCGGCGAGCTCGCGCCGCAGCCGCAGCGAGGCGACCGCGCGCGCGAGCATCCCGCTGGCGAAGGCGGCCACCCGCCCGCGGCTGTACCAGCGGTCCCAGCGCCACGTGCTCGTGCCCCACACCCACGTCAGTCGCGGCTGGTCGGCCAGCCGTTCCGGCAGCTTGTGTCCGGAGGTGGCGAAGAAGCAATCGATCCGGTGCCCGCGCGCGGCGAGGCCGTGCAGCAGCTCGCCCGCGACTCCCGCGACGCCCCCGCCGTCGCCCGGCACCGGTCCCAGCCACGCGATGTGCAGCGGCTCGGCCGACACGGCTCGGAGCCTAGCGGCTCTGCACTGCCTGCATGACGTGCGTGGCGAGCTCGCGCTGGAAGGCGGCCACCGAAAAGCGCTCGGCGCTGCGCACGGCGCACAGCGGGTCGAATTCGAGTTCGTCGAGCTCGGCGATCGCGCGTGTGAACGATTGCACGTCGGGCTGCGCCAGTCGCCCGGTGCGCCCGTCGAGCACCGTCTCCAGCGCCCCGCCGCTGGCGGCGGCGATCACCGGTCGGCCGGCGGCCTGGGCCTCCACCGTGGTGATGCCGAACTCCTCGATGCTGGGCACCAGCACCGCGCGCGCGCTTGCATACAGCCCGACGAGCTGCTCGTCGCTGGCACGTCCGAGGAACTCCGCCTCCGGGAATGCGTGCTGCAGGGCGCCGTGCTCCGGTCCACTGCCGACCACGCGGATCGGCACGCGCGCGCGGCGGGCCGCCTCCAGCGCGACGTGCACGTGCTTGTGGCGTACCAGCTCCGATACCACCAGCAGCGCCTCCTCCGGAGGGCCGGTTCTGAAGCGGTGGGTCTCGACCGGCGGATGCACGATTGCGGCGTCGCGGCCGTAACACTGGCGGATGCGCTCGCGCCCGAGCTCGGAGATCGCGATGTAGGTGTCGACGCGTTGGCTCGCCGCGACATCCCAGCGGCGGATGCGCCGCAGCTGCTGGCGCAGCAGCGGCCGCAGCGGCGCGGCGATCTCGGCGAGCGCGTCGCCGCGCTGGTGCCAGGCGTAGCGAAACGGGGTGTAGCAGTAGCACACGTGGGCGGCTTGCTCGGGCTTGCGGACGCCGTGCGCGAACGCGCTGCTGCTGCTGATCACCACCTCGGAGGCGGGCGGGCGCAACCGTCTCGCGGCCGCTGGGTAGAGCGGCAGCAGCCGCCTGAAGTTCGCCTGGTCGGCGCCGAGCCGCTGCAGCGGGGAGGTGGTGATCGAACGTCCGTGGAAACGTCGGTTGGTGCCCTGCTCGTCGTACAGCAACGTGAAGATCGGCGCCTGTGAGTAGAGCTCGGCGATCGCCGCGAACGTGCGCTCGGCGCCGCGCATCACGAGCAGATAGTCGTGTACGAGACTCACGCTCGCCGGCTGCGGGGGGGCGGCGGCGACAGCCGCGCGCGGCGGCATGAGGTCGAGCTCGCCGAAGGAGGGGAATGGCGCGGCGACGGGCGGTGAAGGCCGCAGCCGCAGTGAGCTCACCGCCGGCGGTGAAGAAGTGGATAACTCATCATCCACAAGGCCGCTGGCTGCGCGTGATGGTGAAGAAGTTGACAGGACGTTCATCGCGAGAGCACAACCGCTCGAGGCCAACGCCGGGCAAGCTACTCGGCGCCGTGGGGAGTGTTGTGAAAATGTTGGATTCTCATGTCGGACCCGCCGTGGAAAAGATGTGAAGATTTTGTGGTGCGTCAGCTCTCCGCCCGCTGTGCCCGGATAATTTGTGTGTGATCGTGGACCGTGATGCCTGTGCCGCCATGTGGCCGGCTGCGACGGTGGGCGCCGGGCGCGCGCGGCCGGCGGCTGCGTATGGCGTACGGCGCGCGGCGCGCGTTGCAGATCGCTGGGAGCGTGCGGCGAGTGGTGCCCACGGCGATGACGTCGGAGCGCGTGGCGCCCGTCGCGTGATGGTGGCCGCTGGGAGCGCTTGGCGGCCCCGCTGGAGGGAGGCGCCCTGCGCATCGTCGTGACCGTGCCGTGGGGCGAGCGCCTGGGCGGCGCCGAGACCCTGCTGCAGACGGTGCTCGACGGCGTACACGAAAGCGCGCACGAGTTGGAGCTTGTCTTCCTGCAACCAGGAGCGTGGCCGCGGGAGTTGCGCGAGGCCGGCTTTCGCGTGGAGGTGCTGGCCGCCGGGCGCCTGCGCGAGCCGTGGCGGTGGGCGGCGACGGTGATCGCGCTGGCGCGGATCTTGAGGGATCGCCGGCCCGACCTGCTGCTCGACTGGGCGGCCAAGACGCACCTGTACGGGGCGCCGGCGGCGCTTCTCGCCGGGATGGGCGGCAAGGTCGTCTGGTGGCAGCATTTGATCGCCGACGGGCACTGGGTGGATCGCTGCGCGACCGCGTTGCCCGCGCGCGCGGTGCTGTGCTGCTCGGCGGCCGCCGCCCGCGCGCAGGCACAGCTCTCGCCCGCGCGCCCCACGTACGTGGTGCGGGCCGGCGCGCCCGTCGCTGGGGACGACGGCGTTTTGCCGGCCGCTGGGGACGCCGGCGTTTCGTTGGCCGTTGGGAACGACGGCGTTTCGCCCGTCGCTCGGGACAACGGCGGCCCGCCCGCGCAGTCGCGGCTGCCGATCGGCGTTCCCGTGGTCGGCCTCGTGGGGCGGCTGCAGCCGTGGAAGGGCCAGGACCGGCTGCTGCGCGCCCACGCGCTGCTGCGCGAGCGGGGCTGCGAGCTGCACACGGTGCTCGTCGGCGGCGACGCCTACGGCTTCTCCTCCGCCTACGCCGCGTCGCTGCCGGCGCTCGTGCAGCGGCTGGGACTCGCCGACGCCGTCACGCTCACCGGACAGGTGCCCGACGCGGGCCCGTACATCGAGCGGATGGACATCCTCGTGAACGCCTCCGACCCCGAGCCGTTCGGGATCGTGCTGCTGGAGGCGATGGCGCGCGGCGTGCCGGTGGTGGCGGTGGATGCGGGTGGCCCCGCGGAGTTCATCGCGCCCGGCGACAGCGGTCTGCTGGCGCGCTCAGGCGAGCCGGAGGCGCTGGCGGACGCGATCGAGCCGTTGCTGCGCGAGCCCGCGCTGCGCGCGCGGCTGGGCGGCGCCGGCCGCGAGCGCTACCTGGGGGAGTTCACCGACAGGGCGCTGCGCACGCGCCTCTTCGCGCGGTTGGAGGAGATCGCCGGGAGCGCGGCGGCGTAACCGTGGCTGATCTCGACTGCCGCGTGGTGATCATGAAGATTTTTGAATCGGGCGCTGCGATGGCGGTGGCGTCTGCCATAACTCGTGGCGGAGTAGGTGTGATGCTCGCCGGGAGCGCGGCGCGATGCAGGTGACGATCGTCGCCCACGACGTCGGCTCGGTGGGGGGGATGGAGCGCCAGCTCGCGGAGCTCGTGCTCGGGCTGCGCCGGCGCGGACACGCGGTGACGGTGATTGCGCGCACGTGCGCGCTGCCTGCCGACGCCGGCGTGGAGTTCCGCCGCGTGCGGGGACCGCGCCGACCGTTCATCGTGGCCTACCCCTGGTTCATGCTCGCCGGCTCGCTGGCGCTGTGGCGGTGGCGGCGCGGCGTCGTGCAGGCGACCGGCGCGATCGTGCTCGGCCGCGTGGACGCGATCGCCGTTCACTATCTCCACCAGGTGGGGGGCGTCACGCCAAGCCGCTCGACAACGCTGTTTCGCGCGCACGTGAAGGCGGCGGGCGTGTTCAAGCGCGTGGCCGAGCGGGTGTGCTTCCGCGCCAGCCGCACCGCCACGTTCGTGTGCGTCTCGGAGGGCCTCGCCGCGGAGCTGCGCGAGCACTTCCCGGCGCTCGCCGCGCGCGTGGTGACGATCCACAACGGCGTCGACACCGACGCCTTCGCACCCGGCGCGGGGCGCGCGCGGGCCGCCGCGCTGCGCGCCCGCCTGGGGCTCGCCGAGGGGCGGCTGCTCGCGGTGTTCGTCGGCGGCGAGTGGGAGCGCAAGGGACTGCGCGCCGCGATCGAAGCGCTCGCTGCGGCGCGCGAATGGGACCTGCTGGTGGTGGGGGCCGGCGATCAGCGGCGCTACCGGGAGCTCGCCCGCGCGCTCGGGGTGGACGACGCCGTGCACTGGCTGGGGGTGGCGCGCGACGTGCAGCCGGTGTACGAGCTCGCCGACGCCTTCGTGCTCCCCTCCCGCTACGAGACGTTCTCGCTCGTTACCTTCGAGGCGGCCGCCTGCGGGGTGCCGATCGTGGCGAGCGCGGTGAACGGCGTGCGCGAGCTGATCGACGACGGCGAGAATGGCTTCCTGGTCGTCCCCGAGCCGCAGGCGATTGCCGCGTGCCTGCAGCGGCTGGGGGCCGATCCACAGCTGCGGGCACGGATCGGCGCCGCCGCGCGCCGCACGGCGCTCGCGTACAGCTGGACGGAGATGGTCGCCGCGCACGAGCGGCTGTACGTGCAGCTCGCGGGCGGCTAACCGTCGTTCGCGACGGCCGCCTGACGCTCGCCGCCGCCGGCGCGTCGCCGGTGGATCTTCGGGGCGGGGGAGGGCGGTCCCCGTAGGCCGGTCGCTCCGGCTGGCTGGGGAGTGCGCAAGACAACGGCTGACGGGCGCCGGCGAGCGCAGCCGTCCGGAGGGCGATAGTGACACATCACCGTATTTTCACCATTTTTTCACCTATGGGGAGCGGGTGTCGCGGGCGGGTGTCCGACGCGGCGGTGATGATATGTTCGGGTGTGCGTTCCATGGGGGTGGGGCCACGGCACGGTGTCCAGTTGGATCACGGCCAGTAAACATTTGGATAACTCTTAGACCTAGGAATGAGGAGATCGATGAGAAAGTTCAGGATAGTCCCCGTGCTCGCCACGGCGCTCTGCGCGCTGGGCGTGGCGGCGGGGCCGGCTGGCGCCGCGCAGTTCACGGCGAGCCGCATGCCGAAACCGCTTTCCGAAAGCGAACCGGGCACCACCAAAGGCCTCCCCATCGGCTCCACCGAACTAGGTGGGACCGAACGCAGCCAGGAATTGAGATTCGGCCCGTTTCACATCTACTGCACGGTGAAAGCGTTCGCCAACACGATCGCAGAAGGCGCGATCTCGTGGACCGGCTCGGAGACGCTCTCCACCGAGCTGCGCTTCGAAAAATGTCTCACCAAGGCCAACTACGAAGGCACCATCTTCGGGACGAAGACGTCGTTCAACCTCAACGCCGAAAAAAAGCCCGAACCGGTGAAGTTCGTCTACCACGTCAACGGCGTCGTCGAACTCGGTGCCGGCGAAACCGAATCGGAAGTGGAAGTCGGGTCGGGCACCGCGACGTTCACGATCGGCGGCAAGGTCTGCAAGATCAACTGGCCGCGTCAGACCGTTCCGGCCAAGGCGGTGCAAAAACCCGAAGCGCAGTACTCGGCGGCGGTCTATTCGAACAACGAGGTGCCGGTGGCGCCGTCGCTGGTGAAGAAATTCCCGGGCGGCTTCCAGCAGAAGCTCGTGATCGCCAATGAATTCAAGGGCATGGAATGGAGCTTCGAAGAAGGCCAGTGCTTGGGCGAAGGCGGCTTCGGCAAAGCCGCCAAACACGAAGAAGGCAAAACGGCGCTCTACCGGGGTAGCTTCGAAGAGGAAATGAAAGGCGGCAACCTCGGGTTCGAAGCCTGAGCCGTTGAGCTGGACCCATCGGTGAGGGGTCGGGGTGGGTCCGACCCCTCACCTGGTGGATCCGGGGTCAGTCGGTGTCGGGGTGCACCGCCGCCGAGGTCGCCGGGCACGCAGTTATGGTGGTGGCAGCGGTGGCAGCGTCGAATCGGATTCCCATCGCGGTGCGTTGTTGGGCGGGTGTCGCGCACGACGGCGCGGCGCCCACCAGCAGCCGTTCGAGCGCATCGGTTGCCGCGCTCACTGAGAAGATCCGCTCGGCGGTCTCCCGGCCCGCCCGCGCGAAGCGCAGGCGCAGAGCGGGGTCATCGCGCAACGTGCCCAGCCGCTCGGCCAGTGCGGCGGCGTCGCCCTCGGGAAACGTCAGCCCCCCGCCGGTGAGCTCGATCAGCCACGGAATCTCGCCTGAGTCGGAGCCGACCACAGGGACCCCGCACCACAGCGCCTCGACGATCGCGCGGCCCAGTTGCTCCTTCCAGGTGGGGGTGGTGCGCGAAGGCAGCGCCAGCACGTCCAGCTGCGCGTAACCCTCGGCCATCCGCGCGTGCGTGAGGTGGTCGATTATGCGCACGCGCCCACCGGGGATCGGCTGGCCCTCCAGCTGCGGGCGCAGCTCGCCGTTGCCGATCAGCAGCAGCTCCACCGGCGCCGGCAGGCGGCGTACCGCCGCGAGCAGGTCGAGCAGCCCCTTGCTCTGCACAAGCCGCCCCGCGTAGCCGATGGTGAAGGGCCGTGTGCTCGCTCGCCGGTCGCCCCGCTCGCCGGCGCCAGCCTCCCGCGGCCCGCCCAGGCAAGCACTGTCGGATAGGGCCGGCGCACCCACGTCCCGCGCACCGCCATCCCGCGTGGCGTCTCTGCACGCACCATCGTCCTTGCCCGTCGGATCGCTCGTGTGTCCGTTGGCGTGCTCGTCCGCCGCCCGCGCGCTCTCCCACGCGGGCACCGCGGGCGGCGCCAGTCCGATCTCCCCGCGCGCCCCCCACACGGCCGCCAGGCGCGCGGCGCTGCGCGAGCGGGCGGCGACGAACGCGGCGTCGCGCAGCACCGTGGCGCGCAGTCGCCGCACCGGCGCCGGCAGCGGCCGGTCGATGTTCTCGTAGCACTGCACCCCCCACGGGATGCCGAGGCCGGCCAGCGCCCGGCGCCACTGCGCCGCCGCGAGCGCATACGGCTCGGCCTCCACGAACGCCACGTCTGCTCGCGCGCGAGCGGCCAGCGCGCGGCAGCGCGCGAGGTACAGGTGGCGCTGCTGGCGCCCGGCAAACGCCACCGGCGTCGGTCGCAGCGCCCCCTCGAGGCCACGCAGCGCGGTCGGCGTCACCGGTGCACTCGAGTAGTCGTGGCGCCAGCGGCGCGGCACTACAATCGTCACCTCCCAGCCGCGCCGCGCGAGCTCGCGGTAGACCCCCTGGTTGACGTTCGTCACCGCCGGATGGCTCACCGCCAGCAGGCGCGGCGCGGCGCTCGGCGCGGGCGGCTGGTTGGGGGAGCGCCGGTCGCGCACGGGCGCCATCGTGGCACACGGCGCTCGCCCTCCGACCCTCACCGCGGGCATCGTCACACGACCTTCACACCCTTCGGGCGGTTCGCGGCCCGCGCACGTGCAGCTCACCTCCGTTTGTAAGTCGCCGATTTCCGTGTCGTCGATTTCGGTGGCACTTCCCCGATATCGAGCTGCATGCCCGCGATGGCTAGTCGCGGCGCGTGTCACCCGATCGTTACATAAGCTTCACAAGTCGCCGCCGTCGATGCCTGATGCTTCG
>DATMMB010000016.1:0-2360 GCA_035569895.1 Solirubrobacteraceae bacterium
GCGCGTGCGGCGCGGCACGGTCGCCTCGGTGGAGCGTCTGGCGATGGGCGAGACGCGCGCGCGACTGCGCGAGGCCGGGGCGATCGCCGTGGACATGGAGTCGGCGTGGCTGGCCGCGGGCGCGGGCGAGCGCCCGTTCGCGGTGGTGCGCGTCATCTCCGACAGTCCCGCCCGCGAGCTCACCAACCCGCTGCTGACGCTCGCTGGCATCGCCAGCGCGATGGCGGGGCTGCGGCGGGCGGCGGAGGCGCTGCACGAGTGGACGCCAAGTACAGGTGGTTCAGGGCAATGCCCTGTGTCTCACTCGTGATACACTACTGGCGTGGCCAACATCAGCATTCGCGACCTGCGCAACCACGGTGGCGAGGTGGTGGACCGGGCCGCGCGGGGGGAGCCGATCACGATCACGCGCTCGGGGCGCGCAGTCGCCGAGCTGCGGGCGGTGTCCTCTCCGCCGCTCGCCGCGGAGACGCTCTTGCGCCGCTGGCACCGACTGCCGCCGGTTGATCCCGCGGCCATGCGTGCGGACATAGATCGTTTGCTGGACGGCGGCCTGTGAGCGACGGGTCGCCTGAGGAGGGAACGCAGGGAGCGAGGAAGGGGATTCTCGACACCTCGACGGTCATCCTCTTGCAGTGCCTCGCCGACGCGACAGCGCTGCCGGCCGAGCCGCTGATCACGACCGTGACACTCGCCGAGCTGTCGGTCGGCCCGCTTGTGGCCGAGGACGACAACGAGCGCGCCGTGCGCCAGGCGCATCTCCAGCAGGCCGAGTCAGACTTCGACCCGCTCCCGTTCGACGCAGGCGCCGCCCGGGCCTTCGGGCGCGTCGCTGCCTCGCTTCGCCGCACCGGCCGTAAGACCTCTGCACGTGCCTACGATGCGATGATCGCGGCTGTCGCAATCGCCAACGACCTGCCCGTCTACACCTGCAACCCCGCCGACTTCAGCGGCGTCGACGGGCTCGAGGTCGTGGACGTTCCTGTGCCCGAGCCGGCGGAGTAAGGTGGCACACCGATGGCGGCGCGGATGAGACAGAGCACTCGCATGGGGCTCTACCTGCTGCGCCAGCGCCTCGCGCGGCGCGAGAAGTTCCCGCTGATCGTGGAGCTCGAGCCGCTCTTTCAGTGCAATTTGGAGTGCGCCGGCTGCGGCAAGATCCAGCACCCCGAGCACGTGCTGCGGCGGCGGATGGGGGTGGAGCAGGCGGTGGGCGCGATCGAGGAGAGCGGCGCGCCGATGGTGTCGATCGCAGGCGGCGAGCCGCTGATCCATCCCGAGATCCACGTGATCGCGGGTGAGCTGGTGAAGCGCAAGAAGTTCGTCTACCTCTGCACCAATGCGCTACTGCTGGAGCGCAAGCTGGAGAACTTCAAGCCCAGCCCCTACTTCGCGTGGGCGATCCACATGGACGGCCTGCGCGAGCGCCACGACGCCTCGGTCGAACGCGAGGGCACCTTCGACAAGGCGGTGGCGGCGATCCGCGCGGCGCAGGCGCGCGGCTTCAGGGTGACGACCAACACCACCTTCTTCACGCACGACTCGCCGAAGACGGTGCGCGAGGTGCTGGACTTCCTCAACGACGAGCTGCATGTGGACGAGATGATGATCTCGCCGGCGTACGCCTACGAGAAAGCGCCCGACCAGGAGCATTTCCTCGGCGTGCGACAGACGCGCGAGCTGTTTCGCGAGGCGTTCGCCGGCGGCGCCCGCAAGCGCTGGCGCCTGAACCACAGCCCGCTGTTCCTGGACTTCCTGGAAGGCAGGGAGGAGTTCGACTGCACCGCGTGGGGCATCCCGAGCTACTCGCTGTTCGGCTGGCAGCGCCCCTGCTACCTGATGTCCGACGGCTACGCCGCCACGTACAGGGAGCTGATCGAGACGACCGACTGGAGCCGCTACGGCCGCGGCCGCGACCCGCGCTGCGAGAACTGCATGGCCCACTGCGGCTACGAGCCGACCGCGGTGCTGCGCACGACGCACTCGCTGCGCCAGTCGCTGCGCGCGCTGGTCGGCTGACCTCCGCGTCGCGATCGGCTCCGTCGCTCTCGGGAGCGGCCCGGCAGCGCGCTGGTCAGCTGTCATGTTGGCAGCGGGCGCGGGTGCGGGCGGCGTGGGGCCGGGCCTCAGCGCCGCTCGGACGCGTCGGTGCTGAGCGCCTCGGTGGCGGCTCGCTCGTCCTGCAGCTCCTGCTCCCGCTCCAGCGTCGCCGTATCGCGGATGTCGCGCCAGGTCATCCCCTCGCCGAGCAGCGCCGGCACGCCGAGACCGAGCGCGGTGAGCAGCTCCACCGCCTGCAGGATGATCCCGTAGGCGAGCGCGGGGCCGGCGCCGACGCCGTAGGCGGCGAGCACCACCAG
>DATMMB010000017.1:0-6657 GCA_035569895.1 Solirubrobacteraceae bacterium
GCCCGCGACAGCCGCTCTGCCGGCGAGACGATGGGCTGCCTGAAGGGCGGCCACGAACAGCTCGTGCTCGCCGCCGCCGAGCGCGCGCGCGCGCTGGGGGTCGATGTGCGGCTCGGCGCGGGGGTCGAAGGGCTCGTGCGCGGCGCCGGCGGTGCGGTGGCGGGCGTGCGCGTCGACGGCGAGGACGAGCGCTTCGACCTGACGATCCCGACGCTGCAGCCGCCCGCGTTGCGTCGCCTGCTGCCCGACGATCTGCGGCCGCTGCTCGCCGCCTACCCCGAGCGCTACCTCGGCGTCGTCTGCCTGATCCTCAAGCTGCGCCGCTCGTTGACGCCCTACTACTCGATCAATATCTGCGATCCGACCCCGATCACCACCGTCGTCGAGACCTCCCACGTGGTGGGCACCGAGCACACCGACGGGCTGCGCCTCGCCTACCTTCCCAAGTACTGCGATCCCGACAGCCCCGAGTTCGCCGAGGACGACGAGACCGTCTACCGGCGCTACACGGAAATGCTCGCGCGGCTCGTGCCCGACTTCAGCCATGATGACGTGATCGACTGGACCGTCCAGCGCGCCCCGCTGGTCGAGCCCGTCCACGCGCTCGGCCACCAGCCGCGCACCGCGCCGGTCTGGCCGGGTGTCGACGGCCTCGCGCTCGCCTCCGCCAGCCAGATCTACCCGCGTCTGCTCAACGGCGAGTCGGTCGTGGGGCTGGCCGAGCAGGTGGCCACCGAGGCGCTAGAGCGCGCCGGCGCCGGCGCCGGCGCCGCCCCGATTCACGCGCTCGCGGCCTGAAGCGAAGCGGCCGGCTGGCTCGCCCCATCCGTCGTTTCGAAGGGTCGTGATGCCGGCTCAGGCGCTCGCGGCTTGAATCGCTACGTTCGCCGCCCGCCCGATGCGGCTCCCGCCCGCCCTGTCAGCTCGTCCACCAGCGCCAGATAGCGCGCGCGCTGCCGCTCCCAGGCGATCTGCGACAACCGCAGCGTCGCCCGCGCGGCGCGCTCACGCGCGGCGGCAGGGTTGGCACACACCGCTTCAAGCGCGCGCGCCAAGTCGGCGGGGTCGCCCGCGGTGAACTCGCACAACTCCCCTGCGGAGAAGTAGCCAGCGATGCCCGGCAACCGCGAGGCCACTGCCGGCAGGCCCATGTGCACGTACTCCAGCAGCTTCACCGGCAAGAGCAGCTCGGTGAAGCGGTCGTGCAGCGTCGGCACTACGCCGATATGCGCCCGCTCGAGCTCCGCTGGGATCAGCTCGAATGGCACCGGCTGCGGGGACACGTCGATCCGCTCGGGGGCGATCCGGGCGGCGAGCGCCGCCAATCGGTCGCGGTCTTCGCCTGAGCCGCACACGCGCAGTTGCAGGCGAGGCTCGCGCACGTGCGCCCATGCCTCGATCAGCGTCTGCACGCCGAAGCGGGGCGCGAGGCCGCCGTGGTAGAGCACCCGCAGCGGACCCTCGGCGGGGAGCGCGAGCGGCGCCCGCGGCGGGCCGAAAACGCGCTCGTCGGGCGAGTTCATCACGATCGTCGTGCGCCCCACGCCGACGCCGCGGCCTTCCACGCGCCGGCGCGCGTGCTCGGTGACGGTCACCACCCGGCTCGCGAGCTTCGCGCTGAGGCGCTCCTCGACTTCGAGCAGCCATTCCAGCCGGTCGCCCTCCGGGCGGCCGTACTTGGTGGCGAACAGCTCGGGGAAGGTGTCGTGCATGTTGAGGATCACCGGCGTCCCCCGCAGCCGCGGCCCGAGCGCCGCGAGCGTCAGCAGGTCGGGCATGTTGTGGATCTCGACGAGGTCGTACCGACGGCGCGCGTCGAGCGCCGTCACCCGCCACAGCGCGCGCACCAGGAAGCGGCCGTAGTCGCGCAGGTATGCGCTCGCCCCCCCGCTGGCCTTCTCCTCCGCCACCGGGTGCACGCGGATCGTCCCGGCGCCGACGCGCAACTCCTCGCGCGCGCCCACGCACACGAGGTCCACCTCGTCGCCGCGCTCCGCCAGCGCCCGTGCCTGGCGCTGGATGCGCGAGTCCAGGCGGAAGTCGGAGATGTGCACCATCGCCACGCGCAGGTTGCGCCGCCGCCGCGCGGTCGTGGCGGCTCCGATCCCGACGCGCTCCGCCGAGCCCGCTGCGCCGGCGGGCGGCCGCGACCGTGTCGCCCCCGCCGCCGGCCGCGCTTGCGTCGCTGCCGCCCCGGTCGCCACCGCGGTGTCCCCCGAGCTCAACACAGCGCCACCTCGCCGCCGTCGCCGACGTTCAAACGCAGCGCCTTCGGCAGCGAGAAGTCGCGGAAGACACGCGCGTCCTCACCAACGATGCTTCCGACCAGGCGGCCGCCGATGTGCACGATGCTGGCGCGCGGCAGGATGATCGAGCGCTCGATCTCGGCCCCTTCGATGCGGGCGCCCGCCCCGATCGAGGTGTACGGGCCGATGTAGGAGTCCTGCACGAGCGCCCCCGCCCCGACGATCGCGGGGCCGACGATCACGCTCGACTGCACGCAAGCGCTCGGATGAAGCTCGACGCAGCCCTCGATTCGGCTGCCGTCGTCCTCGCCGCCGCGCCGTCCGTCCGCGAGCCGCTGCGCGAGACCGTCCGCCGCGGCGCCGGCGCCTCTCATCAACGCTTCGAGCACGAGCCGGTTGAGCTCCAGGAGGTCGGCCGCCGTACCGCCGTAGCGATGCCAGCCGCGCACGTGCTCCACCCGCAGCCGGCCGCCGGCCCGTGTGAGGTGTCCCGCCGCCCCGGTCAGGTCGAGCTCCTCGCCCCGGCAGAGGCCCACGTGGGCCACGCGCGCCAGCGCTCCCGCTCCGAACAGGCACACGCCCGCCAGCTCCGCGGTGCAGTCGTGGGGGGCGACCCCCGCCAGGCGCAGCAGCCTTCTGCTGGCAAGGCTCGCGGAGCCCCCGGCGCCCGCCGGGCGATGGGCGAGCAGCATGAGATCGGCTGCGTCCTCGCGCAGCCGCTCGGCGAACGGCTGCAGCGGCTGCGCCAGCAGGCCGTCGGCGGCGTGCACGACGCAGGGATCCTCGCCCACCAGCTCCACCGCGCGCGCCAGCGCATCCTGCAGCGAGCCCGGCCGGCGCGCGTGCGCGAGCAGCTCGACCTCGACATCGGCGGGCCCCTCGGCGGTTACGCACGCACGTGTCGGCGCCAGCTCGCGCGCCGAGACGATCAGCGCCACCTCGCGCGCGCCCGCGCGACGCACCGCTTCCAGCACGTGGCAGACGATCGGCCGGTTGCCCACGCGCAGCAGCGCCGCATCGGGGCGCCCGTCTGCGTTGGTGGCTCCCGGCGCGGGCATGATCACCCCCTTGAGGGTCATATACAGATAACGATCGGCCCGCGACTGCGCTCGCGCCACAAAAGCCGCTGGTGGTGGAAAAAGTTCCCCCGCAGGCGCCGCGTTCCTTCTCCTAGGCGGGTGGCGTCCACCCCGAGGAAAGCGAGCCGATCGACCGTGGAACTGAACGAGATCTTCAAAATTCTGCGCAAGCGCTGGATCGCGACCGGCGTCGTCGTCGCGCTAGCGGTCGCCGCCACGCTCGCGGTGCGGATGAGCTCGCACAGCGTCCCCACCGGCGTCGCCACCGCCCAGATACTCGTTGACTCGCCGAGCTCGGAGCTCGCCAACCTCAACCAGGACCCCACGCCGTTGATCTCGCGTGCGTCGGTGTTTGCGCAGGTGATGACCAGCAACACCGTGCTGGCGGAAATCGGCAAGGCCGCCGGGGTGCCCGCCGACCAGCTCACCGCCTCCGGCCCGTTCAGCGGCTCGGGCGAAGTGCTCAACACGATCACGCCCGCCGAGGCGCGCAGCAGCCAGATCGTCGCCGAAAAGGCTCCTTACCGGCTGACGTTCGTGGCGCAGCAGGACGAGCCGGTGATCACCGCCACCGTGCAGGGCCCGACCGAGCTCGACGCCGCGCGCGTGGCCAACGCCGTGTACACCGGCACCAGAGCGTACGTCGATGCAGCGCAGCGCGAAGGGCACACGCCGAGCGAACACAAGGTGACGCTCCGCCAGCTCGGCCCCGCCGAAGCAGGGGTGGTCAACCACAGCTCGCGCACCGCGATGGAGATCGCCGCGCTGCTCGGCGTGCTGATCCTCGGTGTGCTGGCGATCGTCGGCTTCGAGGCGCTGCGCCGGCGCGATCGCGAGCTGGCCGGGGTGCAGCACGACCTGGAGCTCGAGCTGCGCCGCCACTCGGCGCAATCCTGGTGACCGGTGGCTGGCGGCGCGCGCGGCCGCTCGCCGCGCTCGTGGCGCTCGCCGCGCTCGTCGCGCTGCTGGTCGGCTACAAGCCCTCGCTGAGCCCGCCGGCGCTGCATCCCCGCGGCGTGACGCTTGCCTCCGCGCACGCGCAGGTGCTGGTGGACGCCTCCGAATCGGAGGTCGCCTCGATCCAGCAGGTGACCGAATTCCGCGCGATCCTCGCCGCCCAGCTGGCGCTCAACTACGCCCTGTATCTGCAAAGCGACAGCGCCACCGCGACGCTCGGGCGCGAGCTTGGCCTCGGCGATCGACGCGTCGCCGCGTCGGGCCCGTACACGCTGCTGCTGAACCGCACCAACTACGCCCCCGTGCGCTCCGCGCCGCCGCAGCCGAGCACGGTTGACCACTCCTACCGGCTGCTGCTCGACGTCGACGGCGCGCGGCCGATGATCGACCTGTACGCGCAGACGCCGTCTGCGCGCTCCGCCGTGGCGTTGGTGGACGGCGCGCGCGCGCTGTTGGCGCGCTATGTCGCCGGCCAGGAGGGGGCGCACCCGCCGCAACGCGAAGCCGCGGTGGTGCTGCGCGCGCTCGGTGCGCCGGTCGCCGGCGTCGTCGATCCGCAGGCGCGCTGGCAGCTGATGCTGTTCGCGTTCCTGCTCGTGCTGGCGGTGGGCGCCAGCCTGCTGTGGGCACGGCGGTGGGGGCGTGCGCGTGCCCACCTGGACGGGCTCGCCACCGGCGCGCTCGATCGGCTGGACGACCCCCCGCGGGAGGGCGCCGACGACTGGCCGCATACGCGGCGGGTGCTGCCGTGGGTGCTGGCGGGGTTTGTGGCGATGCTGTTCCTCGTCCCGTTCGACGCGATCTCGCTGCCGGTGCATCTGCCGGTCAACGGCACGCTCGACCGCCCGATCGTGGTGGCATTGGCGCTGCTGTGGCTCTGCAGCCTCGCGCTGCTGAGCGGCGCCGCCCGCCCGCGGCTGAAGCTCACGCCGGTGCACTTCATGCTGATGGCGTTTTTCGCGATAGCGCTGCTCAGTGCGGTCGTCAACGCGCACGCGCTCGCCAGCATGGACGAGGCATCGCTGGTCGTCAAGAAGCTCGCGCTGCTGCTCTCCTACGTCGTCTTCTTCTTCATCGTCGCCTCCGTGCTGCGCCCCCGCGAGGTGCCGCGCTTCGCGGCGCTGATGGTGGGGCTCGCGGTGGTGGTGGCGCTCGGCACGATCGTCGAGTACCGCTTGCACTACAACCCCTTCTACGAACTGTGGGGGAAGATCCTCCCGGTCACCAAGCCGACCGGCTTCGACTCGATCGACTCGATCGGTCGCCTGGAGGTGTACGGGCCGACGCTGCAGCCGCTCGAGCTCGCGGCGATGCTCGCGATGATGCTGCCGTTCGCGATCATCGGCGCGCTCGGCGCCGCCACCAGACGGCGGCGCGTGCTGTATGTGATCGCGGTCGCGCTGCTGCTCGCCGGCGGTGTCGCCACCGCCCGCAAGACGAGCCTCGTGGTGCCGCTCGCGGTGGTGGCGATCCTCGCTTTCTACCGGCCCCGCAAGGTGCTCGGGCTGGTGGCGAAGCTGGGGGTGGTGCTGCTGGTGCTGATCCACCTCGCCTCCCCCGCCGCGCTCGGCTCAGTGATCAGCCAGCTCGAACCGGGGCATGTCAACACGGCGCTGACCACCACCGACCGCACCGCGCGCTACGACGCCGTCGCCCCCGATATCCTGCGCCACCCGCTGCTCGGGCGCGGGTATGAAAGCTACGACCCGCAGAAGTACCGCATCCTCGACAACGAGTACCTCGGCCTGCTGATCACCGTCGGACTGGTTGGCGCCGCCTGCTACCTGGGGATCTTCATCGCGATGCTCGCCGCCGCCCACCGCACGATCCGCGGCCCCGACCCGCGCCGCGCCTCGCTCGCGCTCGCGGCGTTCGCGACGGTGGCGGCGATCGGGATCGCGAGCGCGCTGTTCGACGTGCTCTCCTTCCCGCACGTCCCCTACCTGCTGCTGTTCGTCGGCGCGATGATCCTCGCGCTGCGCGAGCCCTCGCCGGCAACCGAGCCGGCGCGCACGCTCGCCGCGCGCCCGCGCGAGGGTGCCGGGCCGGGCGGTCTCGACCTCGACCCGCTCAATCCGCTGCCGCTCGAGCCGCCGCCGGTGCGCGAGCGCGAGCCGGCGCTGGTGTAGCGCGGAAGCACAGGCGGGACGCCGGAGCGGCGGGGAGGGGTGCGCTACTTACCTTTTGAGCCTAACCAGCTTCATTTCGTAAAGCTTGGTTGGTGTGTTGAAAGGGACACGCTCCTTAGAACCGGTTTCAGAAAGAGGGGTTGGTTGTTGGGGGGCGAAGTCTTCCGGTAGGTGTGCTCGACTATCGGAGGTGTCGGAGGTGCCATCACGGTTTGAGGTCGATGACGGGCTTTGGGCTGAGATTCA
>DATMMB010000018.1:0-8663 GCA_035569895.1 Solirubrobacteraceae bacterium
GCTCGTTGGGGTCGTAGCTGGGGGTGGACGCCATTACCCGCACGTCGCCGGTGTTCGCTTCGAGCGCCACCACCGCTCCCTGGTGCGAACCCAACGCCGCGAGCGCGGCTTGCTGGGCCGCCGGGTCGAGCGTCGTCACGATTTCATCGCCCTTTTCCGGGCGGCCTTGGAACTGGTCGAGGATCGACTGCAGGTTGCTCTGCGACTGGCCGCTCAGCGGCGCGTTGCGATAGCGCTCCAGGCCGGTGCGGCCGAACGTGAGCGGGTAGGAGTATCCGATCGCCTGCGCGAACTCTTCGCCGCTCGGATACACGCGCTCGTATTCGCCTTCGCCCCTGCGCACGCTGCGCGCGAGCACGGCGCCGTCGCGTGCGAAAATCGCGCCGCGCTGAACACGCAGCTGCTCGAGCAGCGCGCGCTGATTGTGCGGGTTTTCGCGCAGCGAGGCCGCCTCGAACACCGTCCAGCGCGAGGTGAAGGCGACGAGCAGCGCAAACATCGCCAGCACCAGCAAATATAGGCGCAGGATCGGGCGGTTCATTCGCTCAGCTCTTCGAGTTCGATGCTGTGCATGAGCGAGCCGGCGTCGTGTTCGGAGCGCAGCTTGTGGTCGAGCAGCGCCGCGCGCCGCGCCGCGCTGAGCGTCGAGGCGCCGACGCCGGAGACGTAGTAGCGCTTGTACAGCTCGATCCCGCCGGGCAGCTTGTAGGGGAAGCCCTGGTAGATCGTCACGAGGCCGCGGGCGTCGGTGCCGATGAAGTACACCGACTGGGAAGCCACATACGCCCCGCCCGCAAGCATCCCGAGCAGCGCGAGCACCACCAGCGCCGGCACCATCGCGCGCCACCGCCGGCGCCGAGCGGGCGCCGGCACGTCGGTGGACAATCGCGGGCGGCGCACCGCCACCGAGGGCGCTTGCATGGTGAGCAACCGCCCGGTGGTGGACACAGAGGCGGCGGGAAGGGGCGACGGGGCGAGCGCGTGTTGCGTGGCGGGCGATCTCAGAGCGCCCGGCGGCGGGGCGGGCACCAGCGTCAACGTCGCGTGATCGTCCGCCGCCGCGCCATCGTCCGCGGGCACGGCGCCCGGTGCGTCCACGCCCATCTCCTCCAGGCGCAGCAAAATCACCGTGACGTTGTCGCGCCCGCCGGCGCGGTTGGCTTCGTCGATCAGCCGCTCGCCGGTGTCGCGCAGCGGTGCGCCGGCGTGCTCGCGCAGGATCTCCGCCAGGCGCACCTCCGGCACCATCGAGGTGAGCCCGTCGCTGCACAGCAAATAGATGTCGCCGCCGCGGGCGCGGAACGAGCGGGTGTCCACCTCCACCGTCTCCTCGGGACCGAGCGCACGGGTGATGATCGAGCGCTGCGGATGCTCCTCGGCTTCCGCGGGCGTCAGCCGTCCCTCGCGAATCAACTCGTCCACGAGCGAGTGATCGTCGGTGAGGCGCATCAGCTCGCCGTCGCGTAGGCAGTAGGCGCGGCTGTCGCCCACGTGCGCGATCGCGACCTCGCGCTCGCCGACGTACACCGCCGTCAGCGTGGTGCCCATTCCCGCCTGCTCAGCGTTCTCGCGCGAGAGCGAATGGATGCGCGCGTTGGCGGCGAGCGCGGACGCGGCGAGCGCCTGCTCGGGGCTCGCCCCGAAGGGGACGCCGTCGTGGAAGGACTCCACCGCGAGTTTCGACGCCACCTCGCCTGCCCGCGCGCCGCCCATGCCGTCGGCCACCACGAACAGAGGGGCGCGCGCCAGCAGCGCATCCTCGTTGGCGCGGCGCTGCAGGCCGGTGTCGGTGCCCGCGTACTGTTCGGCTACGCGCAGCATCAGCTCGCCTCCCCGACCGCGGCACAGGCTCCCGGCGTCACCGATCCCGGCCGCGGCGGGCGCACCGTGGGCGTGCGCGATGTGAGGTGTGCACCCACCGCGCGCATCAGTCGACCTCGAACACGAATTCGCTCTCGCCGATCCGCACGTGGTCGCCGGGGTGCAGCGGGCGCGGCGTGTCGAGCAGCTCCTCGTTGAGGTAGGTGCCGTTGGTGGAGCGTAGATCCTCGAGTACCAGCGTGCCGGCCTGCTGGTAGATGCGTGCGTGGCGGGAGGACGCGAATGGGTCTTCGAGGCGGATCTCCGCCTGCTCGCCGCGACCCAGCACCAGCTCGCCGCCGAGGTCGTAGAGGTCGTAGATCATCCCCGGGTCGTGGCCGGTGGCGCGTGCGACCACCAGCCGGGGCGCGCGGCGGGCGATGTCGGCGCGTCCCACCGCTGAGGCCGACTGCAGGCCGGTGGCGTCCGGCGCAATCGCGCCCGACGCTCCCGTGCCCGTGGATGGGAAGCGCCCGACGGCGCCGCTGCCGCGCAGATCGCGCAGGGCGCTGCGAGCTACCCACAGCAAGAAGAGATACAGCACGGCGAGGAAGCCGAACTTGAGCGCCACCGACACCGGCTGAAGCGTGTTCATCGCTGCTCGAAAACCAGCTCGGTGGAGCCCAGCTCGATGCGGTCGCCGACGTGCAGCGCGCGCGCGCCGCGCAGCCGCTCGCCGTTGAGCAGCACGCCGTTGGTGGACTGCAGATCCTCGATCGTCCAGCCCTCCACGGTCGGGTGGATGTGCGCGTGTCGTCGGGATATCCCGACATCGTCGAGCACGATGTCACAGTCGCGGCTGCGACCGATCACCGCGCCTTCCGGCGCGAGCAGCAGTTGGCGGCTGCCCACCAGCAGCAGACCGCGTGATTGGCGCTCGCCGCCGTAGATCATCGTTCGCCCATGCGCGTCTCCACGCGCGGGCGCGGGCGCGGCGTCCCGCCACGGCTCCCGCCGGCGATCCTCCCACTCCACGCCCCGCCGCGGCTCCCCGCCGGCGTCCTCGCGCACATCGTCGCCCTCCCCCTCGAGCTGGCCGTCGGGCCGCACCAGCCGCGCCTGGATGCCAAACTCGCCGAGCTTCAAGTCGGGGTCGGTGTGGAAGGCGATCAGCGGGTGCGAAGCCAGCGTGAGACCCTCGCTGCGCGCGTGCTCCAAAAGGTAGGCGCACAGCTCGTCGAGCAGCTCGTGCTCGACCCCGTCGTACCGTGCTCGGTCCTGCGGCGACAGCCACACGGCGTACTCGTTGGGCGCATACACCCGCGACACCGACGTGGTGCGGTGCTCGTCCATCTCGCGCGCGAGCTTGCGGGCGATTTCCATCGGCCGCACCTCGGAGCGGAACAGGCGCCCGAAGGCACCCTCCACGAGGGAGGCTAGCGTGGTCTCGAAGCTCTTGAGGGGGTTCATGGATGTGCTGATCATGGCGGTGTGTTCGGGCGCCATGGCGCTCCCCGGCCCGCCGCACCTCACTTTAAGACTCAGACCCCCTCCTAGCGACCGTCGCTACCGATCGCCTGCACCGGACCGCGCAGCGCGCGGGCGACGACCGCGAGCGCGGCCCCCAGCGCCACGGCGGGAATGGCGGCGCGGAGGGAGGGGAGCGCGCCGTGCGCCGCCGGCAGGCCGCGCGCGAGCAGCGGCGTCGCGGCCAGCGCACCGGCCCAGGTGGCGGCGGCGAGCACGTCCAGCGGCGCCGAGCGGCCGCGCACCAGCCACGGAAGCACGGCCGCCGCCGCCGCCCACACGGCGGCTCCCGCCAGCACCGCGGCGCCCGGCAGCGACAGCACCGCGTGGAGCGTGGGGGTGGCACCGCCACGCGGAAGCTCGGCGAGGCGCAGCCACCAGTAGCCGAGCGCACCGAGCAGCGCGCGCACCTGCCAGCCGTCGGCCTGGCCGGCGAGCGCGGGGAAGGCGTCGGCGAGGCCGGCGAGTCCGAGTGGGGCGGCGAGCGCGGCCGCCAGCCAGCGTGGGCCCGGCCGGCGCACCAGCACCACGAGCGGGAGCACCGCCCACAGCACGAGCAGCGCGAAGATCGCGCGGTCGGTGGCGAGCTGCCACACGCACGCCGCGACCGCGGCCGCCAGCCACGCCAGGCGTTGGGGTGTCAGCCAGCGTCCGGCACGCGGCTGCTCCTTGCTGGCGGGCTCTGCGTCGGAATGCGCGGCGGGGGGGGCCGCTGCGTCGTGCTCCTGCCACGCGGTGGACGATGGGGGTTGGCTGTGCCAACGCCGGTCGAGGGCGGCGGGATGGTTGGGTGCCTCCCATGCGAGCGCTCCGTACAGCTCCGGCAGCGTCCCGCGGCGGGCGGGGTCGGGGTCGAGCGCCCGGTTGAGCGCACGCGTGAGCTCGTGCGGCAGGTCGCGGCGGTGGCGCTCCAGCGGCGCCAGCCGCTCGCCGATGCGCCGTGCGGTGGCGGCGGGAGTGGCGCCGCGCACAGGATTGACGCCGCTGAACGCCTCGTACAACACGAGCGCCAGCGCATACAGGTCAGCGGCCTCCGTCACCTCGCCGCCGTCGATCTGCTCGGGCGCCATGTAGGCGAGCGTGCCCAGCACGTCGCCAGTGCGGGTGAGCGGCTCCTCGCCGGCGAGCAGCGCGCCGCCGAAGTCGGTGAGCTTCGCGATCGCGCCGGAGGGCGGCGACACTGGCCACGGCGCCGCCACGACGTGCTCGTCGGACGCGGGCACCAGCACGTTCTGGGGCTTGATGTCGCGGTGGATCACCCCCCGCCCGTGGGCGTGCGCGAGCGCGTCGGCGAGCGCCGTCCCGATCTGTGCGATCTCCTCGTCGCCCAGCGCGTCGGCGGCGATCAGCCGTGCGAGCGTGTCGCCGTGGACGAGCTCGGAGATCAGGTAGAAGGTGTCGCCCTCGGCGCACGCCTCATACAGCGCGACGATCGCGGGGTGGGCGAGGCGAGCGCTGGCGAGCGCCTCGCGCGTGGCGCGGTCGCGATCCTCCCCCGAGGGCATCGAGATCGCCTTGACGGCGACCTCCCGGTTGAGCAACTGGTCGTGGGCACGCCACACCACGCCAAAGCCGCCGGCGCCGAGCCGCGCCAGCAGCAGGTAGCGGCCGAGCACCACCGTCCCCCCGCCCGACGCGGGCGCGCCCGCGTCCAGTGCATTGGCGAGCGAAGCTTCTCTGGCTGACGCCCGCACGGCTGAGCCGGCTGGATGTCGCCGCGCCGACGCGGCCGGATAGATCGTGGGGACGGGGGCGCGAGCGGGAGCCGAAGGGGGGGCGATCAACGTGTCGTCGGAGTCCACCGGCTCTGCCTTCGCCGGGGCGCCATCCCTCCCTGCCGGCGTGCGGCAGGAGAAGCGGCGGTGAGCGAGAAGTTGCAGATGGCACCAGCGCGAGGCGGGCGCTGGCGGTCGCGGTCATACTGGTGCCTTTCTCAACGCGAGCAGGTCTCTGCAAGGAGCGGTCGGTTTGTCGTTTTTCGACGATGATGATAAGGGGGCCAACCCACCCGCCCATCCATCCACCCGCCCACCCACGCCACGGCCAGCCGCGGCCAGCCCGCGCAAACGCCCGCCGCCGCAGCCGCGGCGCCCGCCGCGAGCGGCTGCGTCGGTGGATCGCCACGCGATGATGATGCGCCGGCGGATCGCCGCGGTGCTCGCCGTGGTGGTGCTGATCGCGATCGTGCTGCTGATCGACGGCTGCCTCAAAAGCGGCAGAGAAACGGCGCTCAAGAAGTACAACAGCGAAGCGGGGCAGCTCGTGGGCGAATCCGACCAGCAGGTAGCGCACCCCCTGTTCGCCGGTCTGGCCAGCGCCGCCGGCGAACAGCCGCTGAGCGTGCAGTCAAAGGTGAACGCGTTGCGCGAAACGGCACAGCAGCAGGCCGAACACGCCAAGCACCTGAGCGTGCCCAGCGAACTGGACGGCGCGCAGCGCAACCTCACGCTCGTGCTCAACTTGCGCGAGGAAGCGCTCGCGAAGATCGCGCCGCTGGTGAGCAAGGCGCTCGGGGGGCAGGGCAAGCAGGCGAGCACTTACATCGCCGGCGCGATGCAGATGCTGCTCGCATCGGATGTGATCTACTCCCAGCGGGTGGCGCCGCTGATTCAGGAAGCGCTCGCCGGCGACGGCATCCACGGGCTGAGCATCGCGAGCACGCAGTTCCTGCCCAACCTCGGCTGGCTGGAACCGAGCACCGTCGAAGAGCGGCTCACCGGGAAATCGTCGGGCGGGAGCGCAGCGCAGAGCAGCCAGATCGCGCCCGGCACCCACGGCTCGGCGCTGAAGGGCGTGAGCGCCGGCGGCGCCACGCTCGAACCGGAATCGACGGGCGCCGTCAACCACATCAATGGGGGCTCCAGCCCGACGTTCACGGTGATGGTGGAAGACTCCGGCAGCAACCCGCAGACCGACGTGAAGGTCGAAGTCGCGGTGACCGCCGGGGGCAAGCAGTACAAGAACAGCCGCACAATCCCCAAGACCGAACCGGGCGTCACCTCGAACGTGAGCGTCCCCGTCGAAGGGGTGCCGCTGGGGACGGCGGCGCGTGTGAGCGTGTACGTGCTGCCCGTGCCGGGGGAGACCAACCTCGAAAACAACAAGGGCTCCTACCTGGCGGTGTTTGGGAAGTAGCCGCCCGCGCGGCGCCATCGGCCGCGGCTGGCGTGCGCGCAGCGGCGCAGAACAGTGCGCCGGCCACGCGGGCGAGCCGACCGGCAGCGATCCGATCGTCAAGCTCGCGGTGGCGCGGGTCGAGTCGGTAGCTTGTTGGCGATGGCGCTCGCTTCAAGCCTCACCGACACCCAGGGGATCGTCGCGCTCGCGGCGGGCGCCGTGGCGGTGGTGGCGCTGCTCGGATGCGCGGCGTTGGCGCTGGCGCTGCGTCGCCTGCGTGCCGCGCAGCGAGCCGTGCTCGGGGAGGGGGAGCGCGATCTCGTCGCTCATGCCGCCGAGCTGCAGACGGGCTTCGGCGCCCTGAGCCGGCATGTGGATGAGGTGGCGGAGCGCCTCGATCGGCGGCTCGCCGACGCGGAGGCGGGCGTCCATGGCGCTATCTCCCACCGCGCGCTCGTGCGCTACGACGCCTACAACGAGCTGTCGGGGCGCCAGTCGGTGTCGATCGCGCTGCTCGACGGCAGCCGCTCGGGGATTGTGCTCACCTGCATCCATCACCGCGAGCAGGCGCGTGTGTACATCAAGCAGGTGCACGACGGCCAGGGCGAGCTCGAGCTCTCGCCGGAGGAGGCGGAGGCGGTGCAGCTGGCGCTCGCGCCCGGCGGCGACGGGCGGGTGTCCATCGAGCAGCGCCTGCCGGCGTAGGGAAGCGGATGCACGCGGAGTCGGCCGTGCAACGACCGCGCGTCGGCTACCTGGGGCCCGCTGGCACGTTCACCGAGGAAGCGCTGCGCCACAGCGCGCGCGCCGGGGAACTGCAGGAGGTGGCGCTCCCGGGCATTTACGACACGGTGCTCGCGTTGCGCCGCGGGGAAGTGGAGTGGGCGGTGGTGCCGATCGAGAACTCGCTGGAGGGGTCGGTGACGGTGACGCTCGACCTGTTGGCGGACCAGCTCGGCGACCTGGAGATCGTGGGAGAGGCGCTGATCGCCGTGCGGCATGCGCTGATCGCCGCTGAGCCGCTGGCGCTGAGCGAGATCGACACGGTGATCACTCACCCGCAGGTGCCGGGGCAGTGCACGCGCCTCTTGCGGGGGGAGCTCGCGCACGCACGAGTGCTGCCGGCGAGCTCCACCGCGGAGGCCGTGCGGCTGGTGGCGGATGGGCACGAGCCCGGCGCCGCGGCGATCGGCACGCGCCTGGCCGCCGACATCTACCGGGGGACGGTGGTGCGCGAAGGGGTGCAGGACCGCGACGACAACGTCACCCGCTTCGTGTGGCTGGGGCGGGCCGATCGATCGCCGGCGCAGCCGCCGCCGCTGCGCGGCGGCGAGCAAGAGGGCGGACCCGGGGACGGCGGCGGGCCGGGGTGGAAGACGTCGGTGGTGTTCTGGGGCGCCGGCGCCGACAGCCCCGGTTGGCTGGTGCGCTGTTTGGATCAGTTTGCCCGGCGTGCGATCAACCTCACGAAGATCGAGTCGCGCCCGCAACGCGCGCGACTTGGTCACTATGTTTTCTTCGTGGACCTTCAAGGCGGCATGGGCGATCCCGTCGTAGCGGAGGCGCTTGCGGGGGTGCGAGCGGTGTGCGAGGAGGCGCGGATACTTGGCTCCTATCGCGCCGTCGTCGACCCATAGAGCGTCGCGGCAGCGGTCTCTGTTCGTTCCGCGCCCCGCCGGCAATCGGCCACTAGCGAGCACTTCGCCGCTACACTGCGGCCACGGATGGCTACCACCATTCCACCAGACCCAGTCCGGTCCGTGCCGCCCGAGCACCGGCGGCGCGGGCCTGAGAGTGGTCGGGTGCTCGTCCTCAACGCGACCTTCGAGCCGATCAACGTCTGCACGGTGCGCCGCGCGGTGGTGTTGCTGCTCAAGGAGAAGGCCGAGCTGGTGGAGCGCGGGCGGTGGGAGCTGCACTCCGAGCACACCACGCTCGCGCGGCCGGCCGTCATCCGGCTCGTCGCCTACGTGCGCGTTCCCCGCGACGCCCACCAGCGCAAGATCACCCGCCGCGCGGTGTTCGCCCGCGACGACTGGGCCTGCCAATACTGCGGCTCGCGCTCCAACCTCACCGTCGACCACGTGATCCCCCGCTCCAAGGGCGGCGAGTCGAGCTGGGAGAACATCGTCGCTTCGTGCGCGCCGTGCAACCGCCGCAAGGGCGACCGCCTCCCTCGCCAGGCGGGGATGCACCCGCGCCGGGTCCCGAAGGTGCCG
>DATMMB010000019.1:0-10298 GCA_035569895.1 Solirubrobacteraceae bacterium
CACACCACCCGCGCCGCCACAGCGATCGTGGACGCGCTGGAGGACGTGGTGGACGTGCACACGCTTCGGCGCGCCGCCGCCCCGGCGGAGCTGGCGCTGAACGACATCGGCAGGGTGCGCGTGCGCACCAGCACGCCACTGGCATTCGACCCCTACCCCGCCAACCGCCGCACCGGCAGCTTCATCCTGATCGACGAAACCACCAACGAGACAGTCGGCGCGGGGATGGTGAGCGGGGCGTAAGGGCGCACGGTGGCGAGCGCCACACCCTCATCGTCTCGTGCCGGAGGGGGTCGGCGCATCGGACATCCGGCCATCCTCACTACGTGATTTCGCCATACAACGTCGGCCGTTTCGACATACATTCGAGCTTGGCCCGACACGTAGAACTTTTGCGTGCACACCGCCGATAGGCGCACCGGCGAGGCGGCGTAGGGCCGTCCGCCGGCAGGCAGGCACCGAAGCGCAAGGCGCGCCAGGGCGGTGCCGCAAGCCCCGCGACCGGGGTGTGTGTGGAGCGCCTACCCCGGGCGCGGGCGCCTGCCAGCGCGGTGGTAACCTGCCGGCCCGATGTTCACGAAGGTGCTTGTGGCCAACCGCGGCGAGATCGCCGTGCGCATCGTGCGGGCGCTCGAGGAGCTCGGCATCGCCTCGGTGGCGGTGTACTCCGAGCTCGACCGCGACGCGCTGCACGTGGCGCGCGCCGATGAGGCCTACAACCTCGGCGATGGCCCAGCGGCGGAGAACTACCTCCACATCGAGAAGATCCTCGACGCCGCCGCCCGCGCAGGCGCGCAGGCGATCCACCCCGGGTATGGCTTCCTCGCCGAGAACGCCCCCTTCGCGCAGGCGTGCGGCGACGCCGGCGTCGTGTTCATCGGCCCGCCCCCCGGCGCGATCGAGGCAATGGGCTCAAAGACGCGCGCGCGCGAGCTGATGCAGGCGGCCGGCGTGCCGATCGTGCCGGGCACCACCGAGCCGGTGGCGAGCGTGGCGGACGCGCTCCGGATCGCCAACGACCAGATCGGCTTCCCGGTAGCCGTGAAGGCGGCCGGCGGCGGCGGCGGCAAGGGCTTTCGCGTGGCGCTCACCGCGGACGAGCTGGAGGGCGCCTTCGAGGGCGCCAGCCGCGAGGGCGAGAAGTTCTTCTCCGACCCCACCGTCTACCTGGAGCGCTATCTACCCGACCCGCGCCACGTGGAGGTGCAGGTGCTGGCCGACCGCCACGGCAACGTGATCCACCTCGGCGAGCGCGACTGCTCGATTCAGCGCCGCCACCAGAAGGTGATCGAGGAGTCCCCGGCGCCCGAGTGGGTGGTGGACGCCGAGATGCGCGAGCGGATCGGCAAGATCGGGGTGGAGGCGGCGCGCGCGGTGGAATACGTGGGCGCCGGCACGATCGAGGGGCTGCTGGCCCTCCCCGCGGGGAATGGAAGCCCGCCCGCCCGCGCGGGAGGCTCCGAGCCAGAGTACTTCTTCCTGGAGATGAACACGCGCGTGCAGGTGGAGCACTGCGTGACGGAGCTGACCACCGGCATCGACATCGTCAAGGAGGGCATCAAAGCAGCCGCCGGCGAGCCGCTGGCGTACAGGCAGGAGGACGTGCGGCTGCGCGGGCACGCGATCGAGTGCCGCATCAACGCCGAGGACGCCTCCAAGAGCTTCGCCCCCGCGCCGGGGAAAATCGGCCGCTACAAAGAGCCCGCCGGCCCCGGCGTGCGCGTGGACTCGGGCGTGGGCGAGAACGGCGAAGTGTCGCCGATGTACGACCCGATGGTGGCGAAGCTGATTGTGTGGGACGCCGACCGCGCGCAGGCCACCAGGCGGATGCTGCGCGCGCTGAAGGAATACGAGATCGAGGGGTTGCGCACGCTGATCCCGTTCCACAAGGCGCTGCTCGCGACCGAGCAGTGGGAGCGCGGCGAGACCTGCCGCGATCTGCTGGAAGACCGCAAGTGGCTGAAGACGCTGGCATTCGACGCCCCCGCCAACAGCGCAGCCGCCGACAGCGAGGAGGCCGAGCAGGTGGAGCACGCCTACACCGTGGAGGTGTCGGGCAAGCGCTTCGATGTGCGCGTCGTCGGCCCGCCCGCCCCGCCGCTGGCCGGCGCCTTGCAGAACGGATCGGTTGCGGGACAGGCGGGGCGGGCGGGATCCAAGTCAAAGCGCCGCGGCGAGCGCCGCTCGGCCGCCGCGGGCGGGCCGGACACGCTAGCATCGCCGCTGCAGGGCAACATGTGGAAGGTGCTGGTCAAGCAGGGCGACACCGTGCAGGAGGGCCAGCTGCTGTGCATCATCGAGGCGATGAAGATGGAGAACGAGATCACCGCCCACAAGAGCGGCGTGATCGCCGAGCTGCCGATCGCCGAGGGCGCCCCGATCGCGGCCGGCGCGCCGATCGCCACGATTAAGAGCGACGCGGCCGAGGGCTGATCCACCCGGCCCGCCGGCGAGGGCCAAACTCGGAGACATCCAGAGACGAGGAATCGGCGCCCGCCCAGGCGATGCGCGGCGCCGTTTGAAATGTTCGCGCCGAGTTGCCAGGGTCAAGCCGACCAATGGCGACCAGCGCAGGCACCGGCCAGGCCACCGCGGAGCGGCGCGAGGAATCGACGTGCCTGCTGTCGGTGGTGATCCCCTGCCTGAATGAGGCCGAGAACGTCGAGCAGTGCGTCACCGGCGCGTTCGCGGCGATGGCGGCCAAGGGCATCGCGGGCGAGGTGGTGGTCGCCGACAACGGCTCCGACGACGGCAGCGCCGGGCTCGCGGAACTGGCGGGCGCCACCGTGGTGCACGAGCCCAGACGCGGCTACGGCAGCGCCTACATGGCCGGGTTTGGGGCGGCGCGCGGCGCGTACATCCTGATGGCCGACGCCGACCTCACCTACGACTTCAACGAGATCCCGCGCTTCTTCGCGGCGCTTCAGAACGGCGCCGACATGGCGATCGGCGACCGCATGCAGAACATCAAGCCGGGCGCGATGCCGTGGCATCACCGCTACATCGGCAACCCGCTGCTCTCACGCCTGTTGAACTTTCTCTTTCACACCGGGGTCAACGACGCGCACTGCGGCATGCGCGCGTTCCGTCGCGAGCACCTGGAGCGCCTCGATCTGCACACCATCGGCATGGAGTTCGCGTCGGAGATGGTGGTGCGCGCAGCGAAGGCGGGCTTGAACATCGAGCAGCTGCCGATCGAATACCACCCGCGGGGCGGCGAGTCAAAGCTGTCGAGCTTCCGCGACGGCTGGCGGCATGTGCGCTACCTGATGATGCACTCGCCCAAGCACCTGTTCATCGCGCCGGGCACGCTCATGGCGGCGCTTGGCGCCCTGATCTGCGCGATGGTGCTCGCGCACGTCGACGTGCTTGGTCGTCGCTGGGAAGTGCACACGCTGATCGGGGGCTCGCTGCTGGTGATCGTCGGCACGCAGGTGGTGACGCTCGGGCTGTGCGCGCGCACGTACGGGATCTGGTTCATGGGCGAGCGCGATCCGTGGTTCGAGCGCCAGTACCGCCGCTACCGGCTCGAGCACGGTCTGATGCTGGGCGGTGGGATCGCCGCGGTGGGCCTCGCGATTGTCGTCGGGATCGTGCTCGAGTGGGTGCGGCTCGGCTTCGGCAGCCTCTCCGAGGAGCGCCTCGCGATCGTCGCGGCGACGCTGTTGGTGCTCGGCATCCAGGTGGTGTTCGCCTCGTTTCTGCTCAGCATCCTGGGTCTGCGGCGCCGGTGATGCGGATCGAGAGGGTGCTCGCCGGCGGCCTGGCGCTGATCGCGATCGCGGTGGTGGTGACGCTCGCGCACAGCCCGCTGGTGGTCGTCCGCCGGGGGCCGCCGCCCGAACTGCCGCTCGTCAGCACCACGCAAGCGGCGGCGGCGTGCCAGTCCGGCGAAGCGCTGCCGCACGGCACCACCGCGATTCGCCTGAGCTTGACGGCGGCGCTCGGCCCGCGCGTGGCGGTGAGGGTGCTCTCGGGCGCGCGCGTGGTCACGCGGGGGACGGCGCCCGCCGGCTGGTCGGACGCCTCGGTGACCGTCCCCGTGCAGCCGCTGCCGCGCACGCTGGCGCCGGTGAAGGTGTGCTTCGCGACCTCGTATATGAACGGCAAGATCTCGATGCGCGGCGTGCACACCGCGCCCGCCGAGGCCGTCAGATCGCATGAAGGTCCCCCCCTCCCGGGGAGGATGGACATCGAATACCTGCGGCCCGGCGGCAGCTCGTGGTGGTCGCAGGTCGGCGCGATCGCCCGCCGCCTCGGCCTCGGCCGCGCCGCCAGCGGCACCGGGAACGCGCTGCTCGTGTTGGCACTCCTCGCCGCGCTCGTCTCGCTCTCCTCGTGGCTGGTGGTGAGGGAGCTGCGATGAGTGCGTATGCCGGCGACCGACCGACGATCAGATGCGAACGTCTGATCGGCCAGCGGCGTCCTCAGTCGCTCGTGTGCTCAGCACACTTCGCGGGGCGGGTGGGTCTTCATTCCCTTGCGAGGCTTGGCCTACGCACCGCTCATGGGCGCAGACCGACAGCGGAGGGCAGGCGATGAGCAGGCGCACCGCGCGCACCTCCACGCCCGCCAAGGGCAAACCCACGCGCAACGGCGGACCCACGCGGCCGGACGCCGGCGGGCGGACACCGGTGGGCGGCCTCCGGGATGCGCAGCGCCCTGGCACCTCCCGGCGCACGCCCGGCGCTAGGAGCCGGGGCCAGCCAAGCGCGCTCGCGCGCACCTGGGTGGGGCGCGTGCCGCGGGCGGCGTGGGTGTGCGCGCTGGTGGGGTTCCTGAACGCGGCGTGCTGGTCGATCGTGTCGCCGCCATTCGAGAACCCCGATGAACCGGCTCACTTCGCCTACGTGCAACGCCTGGCGCAAACCGGGGAACTGCCGAAGTCCAGCCGGGAACTGTTTCCACCGGCCGAGTCAACGGTGTTGAACGACCTGCACTACGCACAGGTGCGCTTCCACTCCGAACAGGGCACGATCGCCGGCGAGGCCGAGCAGCGCACGCTGGAAAGCGACCTCGCCAAGCCGCTGGCGCTCAGTGACGAAGAAGGCGCGACCGGCGTCTCCGCCTCACAGCCGCCGCTGTACTACGCGCTCGAGATCGTCCCCTACGCGCTCGCCTCCGGCAACATGCTCGGTCAGGTGGCGCTGATGCGGCTGCTCTCCGCAGTGATGGGTGGTCTCACCGCGCTGTTCGCCTACCTCTTCCTGCGCGAGGCGCTGCCCACCAACCGGTGGGCGTGGGCGGTCGGCGGGCTGGGCGTCGCGCTCGCGCCGCTGCTCGCGCAGATGTCGGGAGCAATCAACCCCGACGCATTGCTGTTCGCTGTGTCCACCGCGCTCTTCTACTGCCTCGCACGCGGCTTCCGGCGCGGGATCACACCGCGACTCGCCACGGCGACCGGCGCCGTGCTGGCGATCGGCGTGAGCACCAAGCTCACCTTCGTGGGGCTCGTCCCGGGCGCGCTGCTTGGCGTGTTCATCCTTTGCGCGCGTGAGGCGCGCCGCTCCAGGCCGAACGCATGGCGCTGCCTGGGGCTCGCGCTTGGGGTGGGCGCGATCCCGGTGGTGTTGTATGGGCTCGTCAACCTCCTCTCCGGCGACCCGCTCGGGGGTGTGTTCGCCGGGGTGCTCGCCTCCGAACGCCCCGGCGGGTCGCTCTTCGGCGAGCTGAGCTACATCTGGCAGTTCTATCTGCCGCCGCTGCCCGGCATGAGCCCCGTCTTCCACGGCCTCTCAACGACACAGGTGTTCTGGTTCAACGGGCTGGTGGGGCTCTATGGCTGGCTGGACGCGCCGTTTCCCGAATGGGTGTACAACGTCGCGCTGATCCCCGCGGCGGTGCTCGCGGTGCTGCTGGCGGGCGCGCTGATCCGCGAACGCCGCGTGCTCCCGGCACGCGTCGGCGAGCTCGCTGTCTACGCGACGACGAGCCTTGGGCTGCTGCTCCTGATCGGCGCGGACGACTACGTGCATCAGCTGCCCGGCGAGTACGCCGAGCCGCGCTACGTGCTGCCACTGATCGCGCTATGGGGCGCCGCGCTGGCGCTGGCGGCGCGTGGGGTGGGACGGCGCTGGGCGCCGGTGGCGGGGGTCGCGATCGTATGCCTCGCGCTCGCGCACGACATCTTCAGCGGGCTGCTGGTCGTGTCGCGCTACTACGGGTGAGCGGCGCGAACCCGCATCTCAGCTTCGCGGCGGTGATGGGAGTCGGCGCTCCTGCTGAGACGCCTTGCCGGCACGAGCGGCGTTCTCGCGGTGCAACCCCTGCTGGAAGGCCCTGCGCGCCGCGCGCGGAAGCTCGGCATCCAGGCCGCGCTCGGCGAGCGCCCGCAGGTAGGCGAGGTCCTGGTCGAGCACCGTGAGGGCGTCGGCGGCGCCCAGCGGCGGGCCGTGACCGGGCACCACGAGCTCGGCGCTCTGCACCAGCGGCTGCAGTCGGCCGAGCGTGTCGACGTAGGCGCCGAGCGCCTGCGCCTCCTCGCCGATCGTGGGGATCTCGCTCGGCGACAGGTAGTCCCCGACCAGCAGCACCCGCGCCCATGGCACCAGGATCGCCATGCCGTCGGCGGTGTGACCGGCGGTGGGGTACAGCTCCAGCTCGAGCCCACCGATCTCGCAGCGGCCCGGCGCTGGCAGCGCCTGGACCGCACCGAGCGCCAGCGGCCGCGAGCGCTCGATCAGGTATCGCTCATCGAAGGCGCGCAACTCGCGCTGCACCGCCCCGCGACCGGCCCGCAACCGCTCGACGGTGCTCTGCGCGCACCCGAGCGGCGTGTGCGGGAAGGCGAGCGGGCCGAGGAGATGGTCCCAGTCGCCATGCGTCGCGAGCAGCCCGCTGGGGGGCGGAAAGCCCGCCTGCTCCAGCAGTGCAGGCAGCGCGTCGAGCTCCTCTGGGAGCACCGGGGAGTCGACGACGAAGGTCTCATCAGCCACCCGCCCACCGTGCTGGCCCGCCAACGAGCCCTTGCCGCTCTCGACCGTGAGCGCGCCAGCCTCGGCCGCCGAGCCGGCCGCGCCGCGCACGAGCACACAGTTGGTCTGCCAGATCGCGCTGGTGGCGACCAGCACGTCCGCGTGCAGCGCGAGCACCCGCACGGCAGCTCAAGAGAGGCCGAGCAGCTTGGCGGCCTCACGCAGATTGGGAACCTCGGCGGTCGGCTTTTTCTGCGCGGGGTCGAGCGTCTCCTTGTTGCGGTTGACCCAGATCACGGGGACGCGCTGCTTAAGGCAGGGTTCGACGTCGTGGTGGTGGCTGGAGGCGACATGCACCCACCCTTTCTTGCCGCCGACCCGCCGCGCGCACTCGGTGAAGTGCGCGGGATCGGGCTTGTAGGAGCGCACCTGCTGGGCGGTGACGACGAGATCGAAGTCGATCGGGATGCGGCGGCGGGTCTGGCCGAGGAGCTTGTCGTCGATGTTGGAAAGCAGGCCGAGCTTGTGCTTCTTGGCGAGCTTTTGCAGCTGCGTGGTCGTCTCCTTGAAGGGCATCCACCGCTGTACCGAATCGGGCAGGAAGCCGGAGCGCGACGTTTCCAAGGGCCACTCCAGGCGCTTGGCGATCTCGAGCGCCGTGCGCCGCAGCACCTCGGCGTACAGCTCGTAGGAGCCGGCCTCGATTTCGCGCGAGATCTCGTGGAAGAGCGCGAGCAGCTCGGCGCGGTCGAGCGTGATGCCGTCGCGCGCGGCCTCCTTGGCGAAGGCCTCGTAAACGCCGGTCTCCCAGTCGATCAGGGTTCCATACACATCGAATGTGACAAAGGTAACGTTCTTGGGCAGAGGCATCGCGCGGGCATTATGCCGCGCCTGGGGATCGTGGCGCGGTCAGGCCACATGGGGTAGCATCCCGCGCCGCCATGGACCTCCTCGAATACCAGGGCAAGCAGCAGCAGCCAGCCGGGAGAGGGCAGGCCCTCCCCCGGAGCCCCCTCCCGCCCGACCCTATGGGCTGACTCGTGGACCTGCTCGAATATCAGGGCAAGCAGCTGTTCGCCCGTCATGGGCTCGCCGTCTCCCCCGGGAGGGTGGTGGAGCGCGTCGAGGACGCGGTGGCTGCCGCCGCCGAGGTCGGCTACCCGGTGGTCGTCAAGGCGCAGGTGCTGATCGGCGGACGTGGCAAGGCCGGCGGCGTGAAGCTCGCCGACGACGAGTCGCAGGTGCGCGAGCACGCGGGCAACATCCTCGGCATGGACATCGGCGGGCACACGGTGCGCAAGCTGTGGATCGAGCACGCCAGCGACATCGCCAGCGAGTATTACGCCTCGCTGCTGCTCGACCGGCAGGCCAAGCAGCCGCTCGTGATGTTCAGCACCGAGGGGGGGGTGGACATCGAAGAGGTGGCGGAGAAGAGCCCCGAGAAGCTGGTCCGCCACCACGTGGATGCGTTGCGGGGCCTCTCGCGCGAGGAGGCCGTGAAGATCGCCACCGACGGGCGCGCCGACGCCGACGTGATCGAAGGCGTCGCCGACGCGCTGGTGGCGCTGTATGAGGTGTGGAGCGAGGAGGACGCGACGCTGGCGGAGATCAACCCGCTGATCGTCACCCCCGAGCGCCAGGTGAAGGCGCTCGACGCGAAGGTGTCGCTCGATGGCAACGCGCTCTACCGCCACCCCGACAACCAAGGGCTGTCGGATGCAGAGAACGAAGACCCGATCGAGCGGCGGGCTAAGGAGCAGGGCGTGCAGTACGTAGCGCTCGACGGCGACATCGGGATCCTCGGCAACGGCGCGGGCCTGGTGATGTCGACGCTCGACGTGGTCGCCCAGGCGGGCGGCAGACCCGCCAACTTCCTCGACGCCGGCGGCGGCTCGGACGCGGCCAAGATCAAGCAGGCGGTGCAGCTGATCCTCTCCAACGAGCGCGTGAAGGCGGTGTTGTTCAACATCTTCGGCGGAATCACCCGCTGCGACGAGGTGGCCAAGGGCCTGATCGCCGCCTTCGAAGAGCTGAAGCCCTCCGTCCCGTTCGTGGTGCGCCTCGACGGCACCAACGACGTGGCAGGACGCGAGCTGCTGCGCGAGGCGGCGCTTCCCAACGTGCACCCGGCCGCCACCATGAACGAGGCGGCGGAGAAGGTCGTGGCGCTGGCGCAGGAGGCAGAGCGCGGCTCTGCCGGTCGAGATCGACCGGAGGTCGATCAACCGATTCAGAACGTGGGGCCGGACGGCCCCACGGGGGTGACCAACTGATGTCGGTGCTCGTCGACAATGACACGCGTCTGTGCATCGCCGGTGTCACCGGCCGCGAGGGCAGCTTCCACACGCTCAACAACCGCCGCTACGGCACCAACGTCGTCGGCGGTGTGACTCCCGGCAAGGGCGGCCAGGAGGTCGAGGGCATCCCCGTGTTCGACAGCTGGGCGGAGGCGATGGAGGCCGCCCAGCCCAACACGGCGATGATCTTCGTCCCACCGCGGTTTGCCGCCGACGCGATCCTCGAAGCCGCCGCGGCGGGGGTGACGCTGGTGATCGCAATCACCGAGGGAATCCCGGCGCACGACGAGCTGCGCGTGTACAACACGCTCAAGCGCGAAATGAAGAATGCCCATCCGCCTACGCGCCTGGTGGGCCCCAACTGCCCCGGCATCCTCTCGCCTGGCAAGGCTAACGTCGGCATCATCCCGGCTTCGTTCTTCAAGGAGGGCAATGTCGGCGTGGTGTCGCGCTCGGGCACGCTCACCTACCAGATCGGCAACGAGATCGCGCGGGCGGGCTTCGGCAACAGCTCGATCGTCGGCATCGGCGGCGATCCGGTGCCGGGCTCGTCGTTCGTCGACATCATCGAGCTCTTCCAGAACGATCCCGAGACCGAGCTGATCGTGCTCGCCGGCGAGATCGGCGGCTCCGCCGAGGAGGAGGCGGCGCAGCACATCGCCGAGCACGTCACCAAGCCGGTGGTGGCCTACATCGCCGGCTTCACCGCGCCGGCAGGCAAGCAGATGGGCCACGCCGGCGCGATCGTGTCGGGCAGCTCAGGCACCGCGGCCGCGAAGGCGCAGGCACTCGAGGAGCGAGGTGTGCGCGTGGGGCGCACACCCACCGAGGTCGCCGAGCTGGCTGTCCAGATCCTGCGTTCGTAGCGGCAGCGACGTGTTCGTAGGCCCGCAACATGCGGCCCACGATTGCGGGGGGTGGCGCGCGCGCCCGAGTAGGATTGGTGCAGGCCGTTCCCAGACACCATGAGCGACACATTCCCCAACGGACCGGGCGCTCCGACCCCGCAGGCGGGCGACGTGACGGGCGCGCTCGCAGAGCTCGAGCGCAAGCTGCGGGAGCTGGAGAGCGAGCTGAGCTCGATCGG
>DATMMB010000020.1:0-7880 GCA_035569895.1 Solirubrobacteraceae bacterium
GTCGAGTGCGAGGTCGACGCCACCGTGCAGACGCAGCTGGAGCGCGCAGGCGAAGTGGTGCAAGCCGAGCTGGGATCGATGTCGCGATGAACGCCGCGTCGCTCGCCCGCGCGGCCGCGGCGCTGGACGCCGCCGACCTCGCGCGCCGCCACGGACGTGTCAGCAACCTGATCGGGTTGATCATCGAAGCCACCGGCCTGCAAGCCGAGATCGGCGAGGTGTGCCTGGTGGGCGGCGACCAGGAGCGCGAGCCCACGGGAGCAGGCCGGCGGCGAGGCTCCTCGGCGGCGGTCCCCGCCGAGGTCGTCGGCTTTCGCGACGGTCGCACGCTGCTGATGCCGCTCGGCGAGCTGCACGGGATCGGCCCCGGCACCAAGGTGCTGCCGAGCGGCACGCCCTTCCGCGTGCCGGTCGGCGCGCGGCTGCTCGGACGTGTGATCGACGGGCTTGGTGCGCCCCTCGACGAGCTGGACGGCGGCGACCGGGCCGGCGATGAGACGCACGCGCGCACGCACAACGGTTGGGCGGGCGCCGACATCTACGAGCGCGCACACGGCCCGTGCGACGATCAAATCGCTCGCACGCAGGCGATCGAGGAAGACGAAGGGGCTATGCGCTCGACGATCGCGGCGCCGCCCTCGGCGATGCAGCGCCCGCGCATCGAGGAGCGGGTGGCGCTCGGCGTGCGTGCCCTTGACAGCCTCGTCCCCTGCGGGCGCGGGCAGCGCCTCGGGATCTTCGCCGGGTCGGGCGTCGGCAAGTCTTCGCTGCTCGGCATGGTCGCCCGCTCCACATCGGCCACCGTCAACGTGATCGCGCTGGTGGGCGAGCGCGGGCGCGAGGTGCGGGAGTTCATCGAGCGTGACCTTGGCGCCGCCCGCGAGCGCTCGGTGGTGGTGGTCGCCACCTCCGACCAGCCGGCGCTCGTGCGCATCAAGGCAGCCTTCACCGCCACCACGATCGCCGAGCACTTCCGAGACCGCGGCCACCACGTGATGCTGATGATGGACTCCGTCACCCGCTTCGCCACCGCCCAGCGCGAGATCGGCCTCGCGATCGGCGAGCCCCCGGCGACCCGCGGCTACACCCCGTCGGTGTTCGCGCTGCTGCCGCGCCTGCTCGAGCGCGCCGGGACGAGCCAGCGGGGCTCCATAACCGGTCTCTACACCGTGCTCGTGGATGGCGACGACATGAACGAGCCGATCGCCGACGCCGTGCGCTCGATCCTCGACGGGCACATCGTGCTCACGCGCGCGCTCGCCCACGCCGGGCACTATCCGGCGATCGACGTGCTGCAGAGCGTCTCGCGCCTCATCACCGAGATCGTCCCCGGCGAGATCGCCGCCGCGGGCCAGCGGCTGCGCGCGGCGCTGGCGGTGCTGCACGAGAAGGAAGACCTGATCTCGATCGGTGCCTACCGATCCGGCGGCGACCCGCTGCTCGACGCCGCGCTCGAGCATCGGCCGCGGATCGACGCCTTCCTGCGTCAAGCGGTGGCGGAGCGCAGCAACCCCGCCGAGTCCGATCGTGAGCTGCTCGCGCTCGCCGACTCGCTGGAGCGTTCGCTGATCGAGCGCGGCAGCGAGATCATCGACGCCGAGGAGGTCGTCGCGGGCACAAACCGCGAGGCGCCTCCGCCGCCCCCGGGGAACGGCGGGGAGGCGCCTGACATGGCCTCCGGCGCCCCCGCGATTCCGACTCTCGGGCTTGAGCTCTGACGCTTAAGCCGCCGCCACGGGGCGATACTCCCGTGTCTCGGGGTTCTGCTCGAGCAGCCCCACCGCCCGCAGCGTCTTTACGTAGCGGTGGGTCGTCGAGGGTGACATCCCCAGCTGGCCGGCGAGATCGATGATTGCCCGCCATGGCCGGTCGGGGCCGTATGAGGCGAGTATCGCGAGACCCCGCAACAGCGACTGCGAGAGCTGCGGATCCTCGAGCGCCTCTTCGAGCGCCGCCCGCGTCGCCTTCTGCAGCGGCGACTGTCGCCCCCGGCCATTCTTCTCCGGCGGCTGGTAGGCGTGGTCGAGCGCCGCCAGCAGCAGGTTGGACACCGTTCCGTTGCGATTGCGACCGGCACAGCGCATCACCTGCTCGACCTGCAGCGGCGAGAGCGTGATCACTACTTCATCAGCCTTCTTCTTGCTCATGTCTTCATCCCCAGGGCTGTTTGCCTGCTTGAATGGTCCTGCCCAACCAATCCAGCGGAGCTGCGTCGTGCATCCCTGGCTCCACGGATATGGGTAGACACTTTTTTTGCGAATCATTTTGGCGTTCGGATCACTTGAGAGCGAAAATCCGACTCTCGGACGCGCCAAACTTCCCGCAATCACCGGAGAGAAGGGCCGATACCGGCACAACCGAGCGGGCTCGGCTGAATGAGGGACCGTGCCGTGGCGCATACACAAGAGCGTACATCAATCCGTTCTTCGGGACGGGCTCCCTGCGGCACGACGAGCAGCGGGCTTCCAGAAGCTCGGTGCGCCCGGATGCAGGGGGCTTTTCGACTCGGCCCCGGTTGGCCCCGGAACCCCGGTCGCTCGTCGCGCTTCGGTCGATAGCTCCCCGGACACGGTCGGCGCACAGCTCCCCCGGACACGATCGGCGCTCGGTCGATAGCTTCGGACACGGACGGGATTGGATCGCGAGTCCCAGACACCGACGCGAGAACTCAAGAACAGCAGTGTCCATCCGATTACGCGAGCAGTGAGCACCGCTCCCTCGTTCCGCTTCCGCCTTGAGCGGGTGCGCGCCCTGCGCCAGCGCCGTGAGGATCTCGCGCGCCAGGAGCTCGCCCGCGCCGTCGACCAGCTCGCCGGCAGCCGCGACCGGCTGCGCGCGGTGGAGCGCAACCTCAAGCACGCCCACGCGCAACAGCGACTCGCCGCCGACAGCGCCGCCGAACTGCTCGCGCGCCAGGCGTTCGTCGAACACGTCGAGGCGCAGCGCACGATGGGCATCCGCGAGCTCGAGCGCCATCAGGCCGACGTTGACAGCTGCGATGCCCAGCTCGGGGTGGCCGCTCGCGAGCACGAGATGCTCGAGCGTCTGAAGGAGCGCAAGCGCGCCGAGCACACGCGCGAGGCCGACCGGCGCGAGGCCGACCGGCTCGATGAAATCGCGCTGGAGCCTTACCGCAGGAGCGCCGCGTGAGCATTGCGGGCGTCGCTGAACTGCCGGCGGTCGCCTCACCGGGCGCCACCGGGGCGGATCCGATCGTTGGCGCCGCGCAACGCGTCCAGCAGTTGCAGGCGCTGATCGCCCAGGTTGAAGGCCGCGCGCCCCACGCCAGCTTCAGCGAGGCGCTGGGCGCCGCCGAAACCGCCGCCTCGCCTCAGCAGCTCGGCATCGCCACGCCAGCCACGGCGACCTCCGACACGACGCCGATCGCCGCATACGCCGCGACCGCCGCGAGCGGGGCCGGTATGAGCGGGACCGCTGGGAGCGAGCTCGCGATGAGCGGTGCTTCTACGAGCGCGGCTGGTATCAGCACAGCCGCTGGGGGCGAAGCCGGTATGAGCGGAGCCGCTGCGAACGCAGCCACTATGAGCGGGACCGCCGGGAGAGCTATCGCGAGCACGCCCGTCGGAGGTGCGTCTTATGTCCCCATGATCGAACAGGCCGCCGCCCGCTACGGGGTCGACCCCGCGCTTCTGTACGGGCTGATCGAGCAGGAGTCGGGCTTCGACCCCTCCGCGCGCAGCAGCGCGGGAGCGCTCGGCCTCACGCAGCTGATGCCCGGGACCGCCGCGTCGCTCGGCGTCGCCGAACCGCTCGACCCGGCCGAAGCGATCGCGGGCGGCGCCCGCTATCTCGCGCAGCTGCTCAGCCAGTTCGGCGGCAACACCGCCGACGCGCTCGCCGCCTACAACGCCGGTCCGGGCGCGGTACAGCAGCACGGCGGCGTTCCGCCCTACCCCGAAACCGAACAGTACGTGAGCAAAGTGCTCGGCTACGCCGCCGCCTACAGCCAGAGCGCCGCCGCCGCGGCGCCGAGCCAGGTGAGCGAGGCGAGCGCATGACCGGCCTCGCACCCGAACCGCCGCTCGTGCTCGACGGCCCGCCCGGTGCGCCACCCGGAGGCGAAGCGACGCCGGGGGCCCAGCCACAGGGGCCACCGTTTCAGAGCACGCTCGAAGCCGAATGGGCGCGGACCGCCGCGGCGGAAGGTCAGCGCCAGAGCGACTCAGCCGAAGGGGCAAGGACCCCGGGGGCGTCGGTCGCCTCGACGACGCTCACTCAGTCGCGGGCGGACGGCGGGCAGAGCCCCGACGCCGCCGCAAGAGAAGAATCGGCGAGGGCCACCGCGACGCTCCCGCACGGGTCGCACCACCACGGATTGCAGCCGCGCGCAGCTGCCAGGCTGGCGGCGGGCGGCGGCCCGGCTTCCCCGAGCACCAGCGCAACCGCCGGCGCGGCCGCCGGCGCGGCGGCACAGGCGCGGGGGGACGGAAAGGAGCCGGGCGAGGAACCGGCCTCCGCCGCGTCGGGTGAAACGAGCGCTGTCGGCACCGGCACCGGCGCGCTCGGCGACGGCCGGGGATCTGGGTCCGACGCCGCGCCCGGCGGTGGGGCATCGGCCGCGCACGACCCCGCACTCGCGACAACCGGGGGTGGCGAGGGCGCGCGCGCGGCGGGGGACACCACGGCCGGCCGGCCGCAAACAGAGGATGGCATCGCGCCCGCCAGCGACCTGGGCGGGACGGCGGATGGGCGCTTCGCGACGGCCCTTTCCCCTGGCTCCGCCAGCGGCAACGAAGTTGCCGCTGGCGCCGTCACGACCAGGGGCGACAGGGCAGGCGCACCGGCACTCCGCCCGCCGGGCGGCGCCGACGACGCCGCACAGACACACAGCGCGACGGACGGCGCCAACACAATTCCCCAGACACGCAACGTGCCGGCTGGTGCAGACACCACGGCCACGGCCACACTCGCAGGCGGCGGCACCGCCGGCTCCGCCGCCGCGAGCGCCGACACGGGGGCATCGGCCGCCGCGTCCACTCGCGCCGGCACGAGCGCGAAGCCGCCCGGCTCCGCCGGCGCCCACACCGCCGCGCAGGCGGCCATCGCCGTGGTGAACGGAGACGGCCAGTCAGCCGGTGCGGACGGGCCCTCCGCCCCCGTGAACACGCAGGCGAGCAACAACGCCGGGCAGCCGCAGAACGCCGCTCGGCACGGCGGCACGGGAGCGCGCCCGATCGGGTCTGCGCCGGGCGGGTCGGCGCTCCGCGCGGCCACCGGCGCGGCGGGGTCGAGCGGGGTCGATCTCGCGGCGGTGGGCGATACTTCGGCGCAGACATCGGCGACATCCGGCGCGGCGGGCGCCGCCACGTCGGCCGGCGAATCACCCGCGCTCGCGGGGGGCGGCGGGGTCGATCTGCAGCAGGCGATCGACGACCTGCACGGCACGATTCAGCTCGCCGCGCGCCAGGGTGTCACGCAGGCGCGCATCGCGCTGCAGCCCCGCGAGCTCGGCGAGATCCGCATCAACCTCACGCAGACCGCCGGTGGGCTGCTGGTGCGCGTCACGGCGGGCAGCGCGGCGGCGGCGCAGGCGCTCGCGGCCGGGCACGCGGAGCTGCGCCAGTCGCTCAGCTCGCTCGGCGTCGAGCTCACCAACCTGAGCATCGGCCACCACGACCAGGCGCCCGCCCACGGCGAAGGCGCCGCCGCGGAGCACCGGCGCGAGGGCGCGGCCACCGCCGGCCACGACGCGCGCCGCGGCGCGCGCGCCGTCGACGACCAGGGCGACCCGCTTCCCGAGAACCAACAGGCGGCGCCGGAGACCTCCACCCCAGCCCCGACCGTTCGCGGCGGGGCGCTGGTGGACGTGCTCGCCTGATCAGCCATGCGACCACTGAAAGGCAGCGATCGATGACCACCACCGCGACCCCGGCCACCGCCCTTCCGAGTGCCACGACCGCCCCGACCTCCTCCGCCAGCGCGGCGAAGGGCGCGAGCACCGCCGAACCGACCAACCCCAACGGCGAACTCGGCAAGAACGCCTTCCTGCAGTTGATGGTGGCGCAGCTGAAGGCGCAGAACCCGCTGGAACCGAGCAACGGCACCGAATACATCAGCGAGCTCGCGCAGTTCTCGCAGCTGGAGCAGACCACCAACCTCGCGCAGACGAGCTCACAGACGGCCGCCGCCCAGCAGGTGGCGCAGGCGGTGGCGCTGATCGGGCACACTGTCTCCTACACCAACCCTGCTAGCGGCAAGACCGCGCAGGGCGCGGTGCAGAGCGTCGAGGTGTCCTCCAGCGGCGCCACGCTCACCGTCGAAGGGGTGGGCGGAATCGAACCATCGAGCATCACGGAGGTGTCGTGAGGTGCCCCGTTTTTGCGCCGCACACCGACGTGTCGTGAGGCGCCCGATGTGCACCGCACCCATATGCACACACACCAAGGTGTTGCGCGCTCCATGTGCACCGCACCCATGTGCGCACAGACCGAGGTCGTGAGGTGCCCCGTGCACGCCGCACCGACCCGACAAAGCTTGCCAGTCAACTACGACCACGCTTTCACACCAACCACAACCGGGCCCCACATCGGCAAGGAGGCCGCGAAAGGAAGTGATCGCCCATGATGGGTGGAATGTATGCCGCGATCAGCGGGCTTGACGCAAATCAGACGATGCTCAACGAGACAGCTAACGACCTGGCGAACGTCAACACCGTTGGCTACAAGGCCACCCGTGTGACCTTCGCCGACTCGCTCACGCAGGTGTTGCGCGGCGCCTCCGGCGTCACCTCCACCAACGGCGGCACCAACCCGCTGCAGGTGGGGCTCGGCGTGCAGCTGTCGGCGATCGAAAACGAAATGTCGGAGGGCTCGTTCCAGTCGACCAACAACCCGCTGGACGTGGCGATCCAAGGCGAAGGGTTCCTGCGCGTCGGCGCGGGCGCCCCGCCGGCGATGCCCGCCAACGTGAACTACACGCGCGCCGGCAACCTCTCCACCAACACGAAGGGCTACCTGACGACGCAGGCCGGCCTCTATGTGGTGGGGGTGAACGCCGTCAAAGAAGAACCCGAACCGGGCAACGTCACCTACAAACCGGGCAAAGAAGCGAGCTACATCGTGATCCCGCCCGGCTCGGCGAACATTTCGATCGGGCAGGACGGAGCGGTGAGCTACACCGACGAGAACCCCGCTTCCCCCACCTACCAGCAGCAGGTGACCGCCGGGTATCTGACGCTCGCGCAGTTCCCCAACGAGGCCGGCCTGCAGCGCCTGGGCGGCTCGCTGTGGGGCCAGAGCGCCAACTCGGGGGCGCCGGTCATCGGCACCCCCGACACCGGCGGCTTCGGCCAGACGATCGGCGGCGAGCTCGAGATGTCGAACGTCGACCTCGCCACCGAAATGACACAGATGATCACCGCCGAGCGCGGGTATCAGGCCAACTCGAAGGTGATCACCACCGCCAACGAAATGCTGCAGACGGTGGTGAGCATGGTGCAGTAGTAGCAGGAGGAGGAGGAGTGGTGGTGGTGCGGTGGTGGTCGTCGCGACGCGCGAATGAAGACTCACCCGCCCCGCGTGTGCGCATTGCAAATCTGGAAGGTGTGTGTAATCGCGCACACCTTCCAAAAAAAGCATGCACACACGCGGGCACCTCGCGCCCGCGCATCGGCCCCACCACTCGCCGACAACCGCCGACGCACGACCCGCGCCGACCCGCGCCGCCACAACCACCAGCTCCACACCACCGACTACCCAACGCCACAACCACCAGCGCCACACCACCGACTACCCCAACGCAACCAGGTCTCATCGACACCGACGAGAGCCCCTGACACAACCAGAGAGAAGGCTCGCATGATCACCCTGCACCGGCTCGGACACACCGACGAGCCCTTCCAGATCAATCCGGATCTGATC
>DATMMB010000021.1:0-2253 GCA_035569895.1 Solirubrobacteraceae bacterium
GGCGGCGAGCCCCAGGCGCTCGAGCTCATCGTAGGGGGTGTAGTTGAAGACGGTGTAGAGCGTGCCGCGCGGCACGGGCTTGCCCTGCTGGATGAGCTCCAGCGCGCGTTTCACGCGCCCGAGCGGCAGATAGAAACTCGAGGCGGCGCCGCTGGCGCCGCCGGCATTGAGCGCCACTACGCGGCCGCGGATATCGATGACCGGGGAGCCGGAGGAGCCGCCGGAGGTGCCCGAGGCGGCCTGCAGGTAGAAGGTGTTGAAGTCGTTGTACTTGGTGACCCCGTACTCGGGCGCGTCGCGATCCAGGCGCGCGAGCGTGCCGGCGAGGATCGACAGCTGCTCGCCGGCATTGTTGCCGACCACGCGGATCTCGCGCCCGACCTGCGCCCCTTCCGGGTACAGCGGCAGCGCCTTGGGCTTGATGAAGCGCAGCTTCTTCGGGTCGTAACGGTAGATGCCGAAGTCGTGCACCGGGTCGCGGTACACCGGGTACAGCTGCACCTCCTCGCGATTGAGGAAGGTCGCCTCCGCGGTCACCGGCCCCGGGGTCACGACGTGACGGTTGGTGAGGATCAGGCCGCGCTCGGCGTCCACCACGAAGCCGGTCGCCTGCGCGGTGGTGTTCCACTCGGTGTCGAAGGCGCGCGTCAGATCGACGTTGATCGAGATCACGCTCGGGGCGATATGCTCGAGCGTCACGGCCCAGTCCGGATTGCCCTCGACCGCCACGGCGGCCTGCGCGGGGTTGGGCTGCTGACCGGTCTCGCCCCCGGGTGGCGGCGGCGCGGGCGGCGGCGGCCCGGACGGCGTGAGGCTCGGCGGTGCACCGGGGCTGGCGTTCGGCGGCGGCGGCGACGGCGGCAGCGCCGGAGCGGCGGCCGTCTCGGCGGCGGCCGCGATGGGCCCGGACGCGGCGCCCGGCGGGTGTGGTGTCTGCGCGAGGGCCGCGCAGGAATAAAGGAGCAGGCACAGGCCCAGGGGGCGCAGGGGTCTCATCCGGGATTCATTCCTAACGGCCGAGGAGCACGATCAACCAGACGACGGTGAGCAGCACGAACGACATCAGCACCGCGGCAGAGCCGATGTCTTTGGCTAAGCCCGCGAGCACGTGCTGCTCGAACCCGATGCGGTCGACGGTGGCCTCGATGGCGCTGTTCAGTAGTTCCACGATCAGGATAAGGAAAACGGGGCCGACCAGCACCACCCGCTCGAGGGCCCCGTGTCCGAGCCACAGACCCAGCGGTATGACGATCAGGGCGAAGGCAAGTTCCTGCCGAAACGCGGCCTCCTCGCGGAAGGCGCCCTTGAGGCCATTCCAGCTGGAGGCAAAGGCGCGCAGCAGGCGGGTCAGCCCGCGGGGTTTATAGCGATCTACGGCGGCGCTGTTGGCTTCCATGTGAGATCCAGTTGGCGGGCCGCCCGCACGTCATCCAGGCGGCGCACCGGCATGGTATGCGGTGCGCTCCTGACGCGCCCGGGTTCCTGTTCGGCTTCCTTCTGGATCTGTGACATGGCCGCCACAAAGGCATCCAGCACCTCGCGGCTCTCGGTCTCGGTGGGCTCGATCAGCAGACACTCCGGCACCAGCAGCGGGAAGTAGGTGGTCGGGGCGTGGAAACCGTAATCGAGCAGCCGCTTGGCGAAATCCATGGCCGTCACGTTCAGCTCGCGCGCCTGGCGCTTCAGGGTCACGATGAATTCGTGGCTCGCGCGCCGCTGCGGATAGGCGGCGTCGAAGCCGGCATCCTGCAGGCGCTTGAGGAGGTAATTGGCGTTCAGCGTGGCGTATTCGCCCACGCGCGTCATGCCCTCGCGCCCGAGCAGGCGCATGTAGATGTAGGCGCGCAGCAGCACCCCGGCATTGCCCATGAACCCCGACAGCCGCCCGATCGACTGCGGCAGCTCGGTCTCGGTGAGCCAGCGGTAGCGCTCACCCTCACGGGCGACCACCGGCACCGGCAGAAACGGCAGCAGGCGCGTCCCCACCCCGACCGCGCCCGCCCCAGGTCCGCCGCCGCCGTGGGGGGTGGAGAAGGTCTTGTGCAGATTCATGTGGATGACGTCGAAGCCCATATCCCCGGGGCGCACCTTGCCGAGGATGGCATTGAGGTTGGCGCCGTCGTAGTAAAGGAGGCCGCCGGCCTCGTGCACGATGCGCGCCACCTCTTCGATGTGCCGTTCGAAGACCCCGAGGGTGGAGGGGTTGGTGAGCATGATGCCGGCGGTCTGCGGGCCGACCGCGGCGCGCAGCGC
>DATMMB010000022.1:0-21269 GCA_035569895.1 Solirubrobacteraceae bacterium
ACGCTTAACTACACGGGCTCGGGTGCGAGCACGATTCGGGCGCGCAGCTATACCACCCCGTTGAGTGGGAACATCTCCTCGGGGCAGTCGCTGTTGATCGAAGGCTGCGTCGGGAGCGGCTACCCGGCCTACGTCGAAGCCGCGAGCGGTTTCAGCAACGCGGGCACGATCACGCTCACGGACGCCAAGCACAGCGGCAGCGACTGCGGCGGAAACGACGCTTCGAGGCTCACCGTTGCGAGCGGCACGCTCACCAATACCGGCACGATCGACGTGGAATCGGGCACCGGCGGCGCGCGCTACCTGGAAGGCGGTCTCACGAACACAGGCACGCTGGCGGTGGATGCGAATACGTCGTTCGATGGGTCCAAAGCGACGTTGGTAAACGAAGGCGCGGCCGAGCTCGGCGAAGGCGTCGAGTTTTCCGTCGGGGGTGATGGGACGTTCACGAATGGCGCGGGCGGTTCGATCGCGGCGACGGGCAGCGCGAATGTGTTCGTTCCGAGCGGCGCTACGTTCAACGAGGGGGCGGGTACGACGAGTGGCTCGCAGCCGGTGATCGTTGAACAGGGAACGCTTAACTACACGGGCTCGGGTGCGAGCACGATTCGGGCGCGCAGCTATACCACCCCGTTGAGTGGGAACATCTCCTCGGGGCAGTCGCTGTTGATCGAAGGCTGCGTCGGGAGCGGCTATCCGGCCTACGTCGAAGCCGCGAGCGGTTTCAGCAACGCGGGCACGATCACGCTCACAAGCGCAGAGCGCAGCGGCGTCGATTGCGGCGGGAACGACGCATCGAGGCTCACCCTCGCGAGCGGCACGCTCACCAACACCGGCACGATCGACGTGGAACCGGGCACGGGCGGCGAACGCCAGCTCGATGGGAGCCTTACGAACACGGGCACGCTGACGATCAACACGAATACGTCGTTCAACGGGTCCAAAGCGACTCTGACGAACGAAGGCGGTGTGGATCTCGGCGAAGGCGTCGAGGTCTCGGTCGGAGGGGATGGCACGTTCACGAACGCTGCGGGCGGTTCGATCGTGGCGCCCGGCGGCGCGAATGTCCTGATCCCCAGTGGCTCGACGTTCAACGAGGGGGCGGGTACGACGAGTGGCTCGCAGCCGGTGATCGTTGAACAGGCGACGCTTAACTACACGGGCTCGGGTGCGAGTGTGATCCGGGCGCGCAGCTATACGAGCCAGTTGACTGGGAACATCTCCGCGGGGCAGTCGCTGTTGATCGAAGGCTGCGTAGGCAGTGGATACCCGGGGTATGTCGAAGCCGCTAAAGGCTTCAGCAATGAAGGCACGATCACGCTCACTAGTGCCAAGCACGGCGGCAGCGACTGTGGCGGGAACGACGCTTCCAGGCTAATTGTCGCGAGCGGCACACTCACCAACAGCGGCAAGATCGATGTGGAACCGGGCACGGGCGGCGAACGTCAGCTCGATGGGAGCCTCACGAACAAAGGCACGTTCGCGGTCGACACGAATACGTCGTTCGATGGGTCTGGAGCGACGGTCCTCAACGAAGGCGCGACCGATCTCGGCGAAGGCGTCGAGCTTTCCGCCGGCGGCGGTGGGACGTTCACGAACGGCGCGGGCGGCTCGATCGCGGCGCCCGGCGGCGCGAGCGTGCTGCTTCCCAGCGGCTCGACGTTCAACCAGGGTGCGGGTACGACCAGTGGCTCGCAGCCGGTGATCGTTGAACAGGCGACGCTCAACTACACCGGCTCGGGTGCGAGCACGATTCGGGCGCGCAGTTACACCAACCATCTGACCGGGAACATCTCCCCCGGCCAGTCGCTCGTGATCGAAGGCTGCGCCGGCAGCGGATACCCGGGGTACGTCGAAGCCGCGAGTGCTTTCAGCAACGAAGGGACGATCACGCTCACGAGCGCCAAGCACAGCGGCAGCGACTGCGGCGGTAACGACGCGTCCAGGCTCACGCTCGCGAGCGGCACGCTGACCAACAACGGCGCGATCTCGACCGAACCGGGCACCGGTGGCGAACGAAAGCTCGAAAGCAGCCTCGCCAACAACCGCCTCCTTTCACTCGGGGCGGGGACGACCCTGAAGCTGACGGGCTCCTACGCCGAAGCCAAAGCCGGGACGCTCGAGACGATGCTCGGCGGGACCTCCGACTTCGGCGCGCTGTCGGCGACCGGCTCGGCGACGCTCGCCGGAACCGTGCTCGCGCGCCAGGTCAGCCCGTTCAAAGGCGAAAGCGGCCAGAAATTCGCGATCCTCAGCGCCGCCTCGCGCTCGGGCTCGTTCGGGCATACCTCGGGCGCCACGATCGGCCCCGACCTGTACTACTCGCCCGTCAACACGGCCACCGGGACCAACCTCGTGGTGCTCGAAGGCGAATCGCCCGAAAAGGTCCCCACGAACGAAACCAAGCCGGCGATCTCCGGGGGCACGCAGCAGGGCCAGACGGTTGTGCTCGACTCCCCCGGCACGTGGGCGCAGGCGCCCGGCGAATTCTCCTACCAGTGGCTGCGCTGCGAAGAATCGGGCGCGAACTGCACGGCGATCGCGGGAGCGACAGGGCAGAGCTACCTGCTTACGGCCGCCGACGCACACCATCGGATCTCGCTGCAGGTGATCGCCTACAACGGGGCCGGCGAAAGCGCTCCGGCCGAACCGAGCTCTCCCAGTCCGGTGATCTCGGCGCTGGCGCTGCACGCGGCCGCCGGGGAAAGCATCTCGGCGGTGGAAGGCGCGTCGGTGACGCTGGACGGCTCGGGCAGCACGCCAGCCGCTGAAATCACGAAGTACCGCTGGCAGTTCGGCGATGGCGCCGAAGCAGAAGGCGCGGGCGACGCGATCCTGCATCACGTATACGCGACCGCGGGCAAATACACCGCGAAGCTGACGGTCTTCCGTGGCGGCGAAGAATCCAGCGCGTCCGTCGCGGTCACGGTGACCGCTAAACCGAAACCAGCCGGTGGGGGGCATCCGGCAGAAGGGGTGTACGTCACGGTCAAGGGTGAGGGCGCTGAACCGATCGACGGCGCGACCGTGCTGTACGTGGGTTCGAGCGGTACGCGCATCGAAGCGGCGAGCGGCTCCAGCGGGGAAGCGGTGCTCAAGGGGCTGCCGGAAGGAACGGACACCGTGTATGTGTACAAGAGCGGCCTGCGCCCCGCCGTCGCCCAGGTGACGGTCAACGGCGAAGGCGACGGCACGACGAGCGTGACGCTCTCGGCCGGCGAAACCGCCGCGGCGAAAGTGGAATCGAAGGAACTCGACTACGAAGAAATAGTCGCCGCGGGGATCAACCCGAGCGAACCGGCCAACCAGAACGTGTACAAATTCGTGATCAAGCTGGCGTTCATCGAATCGCCGCCCGTCGAAGTGCACGGCTACGTCAACGGCGGCGGCGAGTTCGTGGGCGGCACCGGCGCCAGTGGTGGTGGCGGCGGCTGGTCGTGCGGCTCCGGCGGCTGTGAAGGTGGCGGTGGCGGTGGTGGCGGCGGCGGCGGCGAACGGATCATCGCCCAGCCCGAGGTCGTCGAAGGCCACCCGCTGATCCAGTGGCTGATCCTGCACGGCAAGGCGGCGGTGCTCAAGCAGTTCTTCGAAGTGAGCATGATCGTCCAGAATCTCTCCCCCGAACCGTTTGAATTGGCCAAGGGCACGGCGACGCTGAACCTGCCCGAAGGGTTGAGCCTCGCCCCCACGACGGCGCTGCAGGCGCTGACCAACGAAGTGCCGGCTGTGCCCGGTGGCGGCAGCGTGACGACGAACTGGATCATCCGCGGCGATACGCCCGGCGAATACAACCTCTCGGCCGACTACAAGTCGACGCTCGAACCCTTCAACGCGCCGGTGTCGGTGCAGGCGGCGCTCGCCAACCCGCTGAAGGTGTGGGGCAAGGACGCGATGACCTTGAAGGTCAAGGCCGACGAAGGCAAGCTCCACGAAGGCGTGCCCTACGACGTGTACGTCGGCGTCGAAAACAAATCCGACGTGCCGCTGTACAACGTCGCCCTGACGATCGAAGAAAACCCGCACGTGAGCTTCATCTTCCAGCCCGAACAGCAGTTCAGCGAACTGGTCGGCGAACTGAAGCCCGGCGAAAACTTCTTCGTCAAACGCCCCTACATCCTGATCCCCGACGCCGAAAGCGTGTCGGTGTTCAACCCGGCGCTGTCGAGTGCGACGTTCGTCGGTGAAAAGGAACACCCCGGCGAAAACATCGAAAAGATCAAACCGCCGACGATGTATTCCCTGGAAGCGCCGGCGAGCATCCCGGGGTACGTGCGCCTGAAATGGACGCCGGTGCCGGACGCTGAAGGGTATGAGGTGTTCTCGACCAAGACCCTCGAAACACTGTTCACCGACACGCCCCTGAGCGTCCTGCCGAGCAGCTCATCCAAAACGGAGGTGACTGTCCTGCCGGCGAGCGCTACCGAAGCCTATGTGCCGGCGGTCTCGACCGAAGCGCTTTGGTACGCGGTCAGCACGGTCATCGGGGGGCACCTCGAACTGGAGTCCTCGCCGATGGTCAAAGCGTCTGCGCCGGTCTCGACCGTGCCCACGGTTGCTTCGGTGAGTCCGGCGTCGGGGTCGGTGAACGGGGGGACTCCCATCAGGATCACTGGCACCGGGTTTGTTGCTGGTGCGAAAGTGGAGATTGGGCAGGGTAATGGTGCTGGGTCGACGGCGATCGCGGCCTCCGAAGTGGTGGTGGTCTCTCCGACTGAAATCACCGCTGTCACCGGTGGCCCAGCGAAAGCCGGTTCCTGGAACCTGTACGTCATTGGCTCGGGGGGAACCAGCTCCGCCAATAGTGGTGACAGTTACATCTATTACCCTGTGACAACGCCCACTGTCTCTTCGGTGAGCCCGGCGTCGGGGACGGTGAGTGGAGGGACTCCGATCAGGATCATCGGCACCGGTTTTGTTGCTGGTGCGACTGTCGAGATCGGGCAGGGTAATGGCGTCGGGCCGACGGCGATCCCGGCTTCCAAAGTGGTGGTGGTCTCTCCAACTGAAATCACCGCGGTCACCGGTGGCCCAGCAAAAGCTGGTTCGTGGAACCTGTACGTCATCGACTCGGGGGGAACCAGCTTCATCAACGCTGGTGACAACTACACCTATAAATGAGACCGGATGGGGCTCTTGTCACGGTGATACGCGAGCCCGTCGTGCGCTGCCCTACTTGCACGGCCTGCCTTCGCAACCTCCGCGAGCACGCCGGGTGGTTGTCTTGCCGGTGCGGCCCAGGTAGGGCATAATGGAAACCGATGGCGATGCCAATGCACCGCACAGCAGCGCTTCGTTCAGCGGCTATCGCGGTGGGGCTCCTTCTGTGCTGCGCCCAGAGCGCGGCGGCGGGTGGCGTAGCGCCGCTGCCCCGCTCGGATTACGCCGTCCGCCCGGTCTGCGGCGCGCCGGCTCGCGGGCGCGCTGGGTGCCTGGCGGTGCAGCTGGTGCCGCAGAGCGCCGAAGCTCGCGCTCGCAAGCATCCGCTCGGGTTCACTCGTAGCGCGCCGTTGACCGCGCCTTCGCCGAGCGCGGGCGCTTTCGGCCTGCGGCCGCAGGATCTGCACAGCGCCTACCAGCTGCCGGACAGCGCGGCGGCGGCGCAGACGGTCGCGCTGGTCGATGCCTACAACGATCCCACCGCCGAAGCGGACTTGAAGGCCTACGACGAAGAATTTGGGCTGCCCGAATGCACGAGCGGCGATGGCTGCTTCCGGCAGGTCAACCAGAGCGGCGAAGCCGGCAACCCGCCGTTTCCGAAGACCACCAAAGAACTGGAAACGGCCCGCAGAGGCTCGCGGGCAAAACGCGAAGAGGCCGAAGAAGCGACCGGCTGGGGACTGGAGATATCGCTCGACATCGAGGTCGCGCACGCGACCTGTCAGAGCTGCGACATCGTGCTCGTGGAGGCCGATGGGCCGAGCTATGAAGACCTCGAAACGGCCGAGACGAGCGCCGCTACCCTCGGCGCCGGCGAGATCTCGAACTCCTGGGCAGGTTCCGAGGAAGGCGAGACCCCCGGACTGGAGAGCGCCAGCCCATTCAACCACCCCGGCATCGTGATCACGGCGGCGGCCGGTGACGACGGCTATCTGAACTGGGATTCGGAAAGCAGTGTGGAGCGGGGCCGCGCCAACTTCCCCGCGTCCTCTCCGCACGTGGTCGCGGTGGGCGGTACCCGCCTGAGCCTCGGCACGAACAGCGCGTGGGCGGGCGAGACGGTGTGGAACGGCGACCACGCCACCGGTGGTGGCTGCAGCGCGGTCTTCACCGCGCAGCCCTGGCAGCAGTCCGTCCCCGACTGGTCGGCGGTCGGCTGTGCCACCAAACGCGCCATCGTCGATGTCGCCGCCGATGCCGACCCGTACACCGGGGTCGCCGTCCACGACACCAGCCCGGAATGCGAATACCGCTACGAAGAAGCGGGCGTCAAACACGTCGCTTACTGGTGCACGATCGGTGGCACCAGCCTCGCCACTCCGCTGGTCGCCTCGGTGTTCGCGCTCGCCGGGGGAGCCGACGGAGTCGCGTACCCCGCCGAGACGCTCTACGAAAGCGGGCTGAAGTCCTCCGCATCGCTGCACGACGTCACCGTCGGATCGAATGGGGAATGCACGAAACCGTTCCTGGAAGGCGGCCTGTCGGCCTGCACGCCCGCCGAAGAGGCCGTGGCGAGCTGCGCCTCGAAGGCGATCTGCCTCGCAGGGACGGGCTACGACGGCCCCACGGGGGTCGGGACGCCAGATGGAATCGCCGCGTTCAAGCCGCTCCCAAGCAGCGGCTGCACCGACTACTGGACGAACACCGCGGGCGGCAGCTGGTATACGGGCGCGGACTGGAGCACCGGCTCGCCTCCCCACGCTGGGGAAGGCGCGTGCATCGTGGCGAGTGGCACGTACACGGTGACGATGGACCAGACAAGCGCAACGGGCATCGTGAGTGTGGGGTCGCTTACGATCGGAGGAAAGGAAGGCTCGCAGACGCTGGAGGTGGCCAGCTCGTGCTCGCAGAGCGCCGAATTGGCTGCGAGCGGGGGGATCGGCATTGGCTCTGCGGCCACGCTCACGATGACCAACGGCGACAGCTGCGCCAACAATGTGGCGCTGAGCGGCGCGATCAACGATGACGGGGTGCTCGATGTCGAAGATGCTCGGGGTGGCGCTCGCTCGATCGAGGGCAACTTGGTGGACACAGATCGCCTGTTCCTGGCTGCCGGTGCCGCGCTACACGTGACCGGCAGCTACACGCAGACGCACGTCGGGCGGCTCAGGGACTACATCGCGGGCGCCTCGAGCTTCGGGTCGCTGTCGGTGTCGGGGACGGCGACGCTGGAAGAAGCGACGCTGGTGCTGGTGCAGACCGCGCCGTTTCACGCGTTGCTTGGGGAATCGTTTGCGACCCTCAGCAGCGCCTCGTTGACGGGAGCGTTCGGTGAAGAGAGCGATGACCAGATCGGCTCGACCGGCCTCTACTACAAGGCGACGTACTCCGCCACCGGGGTGACGCTGCTCGTCACGCGCGACTCGCCGACGGTGGCGACGGGCGTGGCGTCGCTGGTGACGCCGGGCTCGGCGTCGGTGGCCGGGACGGTGAATCCGGATGGCCGTGAAGTAAGCGGGTGCAAGTTTGAATACGGCAAGACGACGTCCTATGGGTCGAGCGTGCCGTGCAGCGCATCGCCGGGGTCAGGTGAAAGCCCGGTGGCGGTGTCAGCGTCGCTCACGAGCTTGGCGGCGAACACGACGTACCACTATCGGGTTGTGGCGGCCAATGCGGGTGGTACGAGCTACGGCGGCGATGAGACGTTCAAGACGCTTGCGGGTGTGGCAGGCTGCACGGATTATTGGGCGAACACCGCTGGTGGCAGCTGGTTTACAGGTGGGGATTGGAGCACGGGCTCCTCGCCGCACTCCGGGGAAAGCGCGTGCATCGTAGCGAACGGCACGTACACGGTGACGATGGAACAGACGAGCACCACGGGCACCGTCGGCGTGCAGTCGTTGGAGGTCGGGGCCGCAGGGGGCTCGCAGACGCTGGTCGTGGCGAGCACGTGCTCGCAGGACGCCGAATTGGCCGCGGGCGCGGGGATCAGTATTGGCTCTACGGCCACGCTCACAATGACCAACGGCGACAGCTGTGCCAACAGCGTCACGCTGGCGGGGGCGGTCAGCGATTCCGGGGTGCTAGACGTCGAAGCCGCTCAGGGTGGCGCTCGCTCGATCACGGGCGACCTGACGGACGCCGCGCGCGTGTTCCTGGCCGCCGGCACGGCTCTGCACGTGACCGGCGACTATACGCAGACACACGTTGGGAGGCTCAGGGACTACATCGCGAGCGCCTCGAGTTTCGGGTCGCTATCGGTCTCGGGAGCCGCCACGCTGGAAGGAGCGCTGGCGCTGTTCCCGACTGCGTCGTTCCACGCGTCGCTCGGAGAATCGTTCGCGATCATCGGCAGCGCCTCGCTGACGGGGGCGTTCACCGAAGAGACGGGGGATGGGATCGGCTCCGGCCTGTACTACAAACCGGCGTACTCCGCCACGGGGGTCGCGCTCGTGGTCACGCGGGCGACGCTGGTGCTTTCGAAAGCCAGCGGGCTGTCCGGCGCGACCGTGAAGCTGAGCGGGAGTGGCTATCTGCCCGGGGACACGCTCACGCCGGCGTTCACCGCCGACGGTGGTGAAAAGACGGTGTTTCCCGGCGTTGCGGCGAACGCCAATGGGGAAGTGGAAACCGAAATCACGATCCCCGTGCTCGCCGCCGAAGGCGCGGGAAGCATCGGGCTGACGAGCACCACGACCGGGGTCGCACTCACGAAAGCGTTTACGGTCATCTGACCAGGGATACGCGGTGCGGCTGTGTCGATAACCGAGCCGTTTGGCTAAGGGCAAGCTCCCACCGGCCTGAAACGCGGATCAGTGGCCCAACCAGATGCTCATCCGCGTATATGAGGTCGGGTAGTCTAAGGCCAAGTGGCCCCCGTCAACCGCATCAAGCAACGGCTGCAGGCAGGCGAGACTGTCTTCGGCACCTGGCTTCAGACGGCCTCACCAACAGTCGCCAACATCCTCGCGCACAGCGGCATGGACTTCGTGACGGTCGACATGGAGCACGGGCCCGCGAGCTTCTCCGAGGCCGAGGCGATCATGTACGCGGTGGAGGCGGGGGGCAGCACGCCGATGATCCGCCTCGGCGACGGCAGCGCCCCGAACGTGTTGAAGGCGTGCGACGTGGGCTGCCAGGGGATCCTCGTCGCGCACGTCCAGAGCGCTGGGGAGGCCGCTGGGATCGTGCGCGCGATGCGCTTCCACCCCGACGGCGAGCGGGGGATGGCGCCGTTCACGCGCCTGCATGGCTGGTCCTCGGAGGGCCTCGCGCAGAAGCTCGCCGACGCCAATCGCTGGCAGCTGGCCGGCGTCCTCGTCGAGGACGCTGTGGGGCTTCAGAACCTCGATGAGATCCTGCAAGTTCCTGGCCTCGACCTCGTTTATCTAGGCATCTACGACATCTCACAGGCGGTGGGCTATCCCGGACAAGTCGATCACCCGGTGGTGCTGGACACGGTGTCCTCGGCGGTGGCGCGCATCAACGCGGCCGGCAAGGCGGCGGGGGCGGTATCGCGCGACGCCGATCATCTGCGGTGGCTGCTGCAGACGGGGTTCCGCTACATCTCCTACCTCTGCGACACGGCGCTCATCGTGCAGCGGGCGCGGGCGGTGCGAGGCGAGTTCGACGCGATCATGAGCGATGCCTGAGCCAAGCGAAATCCTCCGCGTCGGCGTGGCCGGCTACGGCAGCACCGGGCAGATCCGCCGCCGCTACGTGGACGCGCATCCGCGCATGCAGACGGTGGCCGTGTGCGACCGCACGATCACCACGCCCGGCGCGAGCGACGACGGCGTGCGAATGTGGAGCGACTGGGAGCAGCTCTTGGAGGAAGAGCTCGACGTACTCTTCGTCTGCCTGTGGAACGACATCGCTCCGACGGTGGTGATGGAGGGCCTCAAGCGGGGCCTGCACGTGTTCTGCGAGAAGCCGCCGGGGCGCACCGTGCAGGACATCGTCCAGGTCCGTGAGGTCGAGCGCGCCAACTCCCACCTGAAGCTGAAGTACGGCTTCAACCACCGCTACCACGAGTCGGTGCGCGACGCGCTGAAGATCGTCCAGGGCGGTGCGCTCGGCGCCGTCGTGGATCTCCGCGGCGTGTACGGGAAGTCGAAGATGATTCGCTTCGATCAGGACTGGCGCACCAAGCGCGAGATCGCCGGCGGCGGCATCCTGCTCGACCAGGGCATACACATGGTCGACATGATGCGGCTGTTCGCCGGCGAGTTCGTCGACATCCATTCCCATGTCTCAAACGCCTTCTGGTGCCACGACGTCGAGGACAACGCCTATGCGCTGATGCGGACCGCCGACGGGGTAGTGGCGATGCTGCACTCCTCGGCGACCCAGTGGCGGCACCGCTTTGGCCTCGATATCACGCTTCAGGAAGGCGCGCTCTCGCTCTCCGGGATCCTCTCCTCCTCCCGCAGCTACGGCGCGGAGACGCTGACGGTTGTGTATCGCGGGGAGGACGACCTCGGCGACCCCCGCGAAGTGACCACGCGCTACAACGACGACCACTCCTGGCGCGATGAGATCGAGGAGTTCGCACGCGCGATCATTGCCAACCGCGAGATCCGCCACGGATCTTCGCTGGAGGCACTGAAGACGATGCAGTTGGTGTACGACATCTACGCCGCCGACCGCGAGTGGGCCGAGCGCTGGCTGGCGCCAGCGCCGGTGGGAGCCGCCGCGTGAACCACGTCGAGCGCCTCTTCCGCGATCGTCCTGAGGCCGCCGACTTCGCCGACGGCTACCTCGGCTACCTCTCGCAAGTGTTCGCGCGGATCGACCGCGAGGCGGTGGCGCTGTTCGTGCAGGCACTCGAGCGGGCGCGCGCCGAGGGAGCGACGGTGTTCTTCTGCGGCAACGGCGGCTCGGCCGCCACCGCTAGCCACTTCCAGAACGACCTCACGCGCTGGCGCACCGACCCGATGAAGGTGGTGAGCCTCACCGACAACGTGGCGGTGATCACTGCCCTGGCCAACGACTACGGCTACGAGCGCATCTTCGTGATGCAGCTGGAGCCGCTGCTCGCCGAGGGCGACGTGGTGATCGCGATCTCCGCGTCGGGCAACTCGCCCAACGTTGTGCAGGCGATCGAATTCGCCAACGAGCGCAAGGCGGTCACCGTCGGGCTCACCGGCTTCGACGGCGGCCGGCTGGGGGAGCTGTGCGAGATCCACGTGCACGTGCCCTCTGCTCGCGGCGAGTACGGCCCCGTGGAGGACGCGCACATGGTGCTCGACCACTTGGTGATGTCCTACCTGTGGGAGAAGTGGGCGCACGCGGTCACGAGCGAGGCGTGAGCGAGCGCGACCCCACGCCGGTCGCGGTCACCTCGCGCTCCTTCTCCCGCAACGAGATCCTCCGCGCGGAGCTGCTCGTGCGCTACGAGCGCGTCACGTTCAACGACGAGGGCCTGTCGCTCGCCGGCGACTCGCTGGTGGAGTTCCTCGCAGGTCACCCGCTCGCGATCACCGCCTTGGAGAAGATCGACGAGGACGTGCTCTCCCGGCTTCCCGACCTGCGGGCGATCTCCAAGGTGGGCGTCGGCATCGACATGCTCGACCTCGACGCGATGGAGCGCCACGGCGTGCGCTTGGCGTGGTCGCGCGGCACCAACGCACGCTCGGTGTCGGAGCTCGCGCTGGCGTTCATGCTCGCGCTGCTGCGCCAGCTGCCGGCCGTCGCGCGCGTGGTGCGCGAGGGCGAGTGGCGTCAGGTGCAGGGCCAAACGCTGAGCGGGCGCAAGGTGGGGATCGTCGGCTTCGGCCACGTCGGCCGCGACCTCGCGCAGCTGCTTGGCGCCTTCTCCTGCCGCGTGCTGGCGCACGACGTGGTGCCGATCGGAGACTGTGGCGCGGGCGTCGAGGAGGTGGGCCTCGAGCAGCTGCTGGCCGAGAGCGAGATCGTGACGCTGCACACGGTGCTCAACGACGAGACCCGCAGCCTGATCAACCGCGAGCGGCTCGCGGCGATGCGCGAGGGGGCGCTGCTGATCAACACTTCACGGGGTGGTTTGGTCGATGGGGACGCGCTGTACGAAGCGCTGTGCTCAGGCCGTCTCGCCGGCGCCGCCCTCGATGTCTTCACCAGCGAGCCCCCCGGAGATCATCCGCTGCTCGATCTCGATCAGGTGATCGTCACCCCGCACATCGGCGGCAGCACCAGGGAGGCCGTGCTCGCGATGGGGCGGGCGGCGATCGATGGTCTCAGCGAGGCCGTGGATGTAGCCATGCTGGGGGCGCCAGCATGATTCCACGCACGGCGAGCGACAACGACCCGAGAATCGCGGCGATCGTGCCAATGCGCCACTTTAGCCGGCGCGTACCCGGGAAGAACTACCGTTTGCTTCTTGACAAGCCACTGTACCGCTACATCCTCGACACGCTGCTGGCGGTGCCGGCGATCACCGAGGTGGTGGTGGACACCGACAGCGACCAGATCATCGGCGAGCTGGAGCAGCGGCTGCCGGAGGTGCGCATCGTTCGGCGGCCCGAGCACCTGCGCAGCGAGATGCTCGTGATGAACGACATCCTGCCGCACATCATCGAGGAGGTCGACGCCGACTACTACCTGCAGACGCACAGCACCAACCCGCTGCTGAGGCCCGAGACGATCGCCGAGGCGATCGCTGCGTTCCTCGCGCAGCGCGAAGTGTACGACTCGCTCTTCTCGGTGACACCTCGCCACGTGCGCCTGTGGACAGCGGAGGGAGAGGCGGTCAACCACGACCCTGACAACTTGATCCGCACGCAGGACTTGGAGTCGGTGATGGAAGAGAACTCCTGCATCTACATCTTCCGGCGGGAGGTGTTCGAGGCGCGTCGCAATCGGATCGGCGCGCGTCCGCTGGTATTCGCGATGGACCCGGTCGAGTCGCTGGACGTGGACACCGAGCTCGACTGGCAGATCGTCGAGGCGACGCTGCGCGCAGCGGAGGGCTCGCGGGCTTGAGCCTCAACGACCCGCTGGCCAGCGCCGAGCGTTGGTTGGCTGCCTTCAACGCCGCGGCGGCACGCGCGAGCGAGGAGCTCGATCGTCGCCCCGACATCGACTCGCGCCTGCGCGAGGTGGGCTCGATCGGCGCGGGCGGCGACCGGACGCTGGAGATCGACGCGCTCGCGGAGGATGCGGTGTTCGACGAGCTGGGCAGGCTGGCGGCTGAGGGCGCCTCGTTCACGGCGATCTCCGAGGAGCGTGGGACCGTGGCCTTCGGCGCGGGCGAGCTCCGTGTGGTGATCGATCCGATCGACGGCTCGGTCAACGCCAAGCGCGGTCTCGGCCACTGCGCGATGTCGATCGCGGTCGCCGACGGTCCGACCGTCGAGGATCTCGTGCTCGCGTTCGTATACGACTTCGGCGCGCAGGAGACCTTCCACGCGGTGCGAGGCGGCGGCGCGTTCTTGGACGGCCGGCGGGTGGCGCCGCCGGCAAAGGAGCGCAGAACCGACGATGGCCGGCTGGAGCTGCTGTGCATCGAGACGAGCGATGCCCGCCGGACGGCGGCGGTGGCCGCATCGCTGGCGGAGGTCGCCTACCGCTGGCGGATCCTCGGCTCGATCGCGGTGGCGATGTGCCAGGTGGCGACGCCCCGCGTCGATTCGATGGTCAACGTCACCGAGTGCCGGATCGTGGACGCCGCGGCGGGGGCGCTGATTGCTAGAGAGAGTGGGGCGGTCGTGCGCTTCGCCTCCGGCGAGAGTCCACAACTCGACCTAGATCAGCGGACAGCGTTGTGTGTCGCTCGAACGCCGACTGTCGCCGACACGCTGCTCATAAGCCTCGGTGATGGTGCGCATGGCGCGGACTATGGCTAGTGAAGATCGAAAGTCACTCGATGTGCCCATCGCAGGCCACAATGCGCCAGATGTTCAGCTGGTAATTGTGGTCTTGGCGTACGGATCGGGAGACAACGTCAGCGACCTTCTTGGTTCTCTGCGCCGAGAGATGATCACTGCCGCGAACAAGCTTATTGTCGTGCATAATCCGAGCCGGCCGGGGGAGACGCTCGCTCTCTCTGGGTTTGATGACATCAGCCTTGTGGAGCTCGCGGCCAATCGTGGATATGTCGGGGGAATGAACGCCGGCATAGATCTCGCCCTTCAGAGCAATCCCGCGTTCGTACTACTTCTGACACACGACATCCGGATCGTGGGAAGCGACGTTCAAAGACTCATCAGCCTCTTGTCGGATCACTCTAGCTACGGTGTGATCGGGCCGATTCTTGGCGAACCTGATATGCCACCGTACTCAGCCGGCATCGTTCGAAGCCATTGTGTCCGTATGCAGCACCGTCTGCCCGCGGGAGATGTCGTCAGGCCGCTTTGGCCATGTCCAGCACTGGACGGCTCCGCGATGATGTGGAGGGCGACTGCGCTCGAAGCGACGAACGGCTTCGACGAGCGATTCTTCATGTATTTCGACGATGTGGATATCTGTGCCCGCGCGATGAAATGTGGATGGCGACTCGCGGCTGCGACCGACGTGTATGCCATCAGTGCGCCCGGGAAGGGCAATCGTAGGACCGCGCACGCCTATCTACGTGCTAGGAACGGGCTTGCCTATGCCCGCGTCTTTGGCCGAAGCGGGCTGCTCGCAGGGCTTGTGGAGTGTGCGATCGGGCTGTGGCATGCAACCCCCAAGCCCGGGGGAAGACGCTTTCGCGATCCACAGGCTCGCCAATTTGCGGCGCAGTACTGGCGGGGCACCTTGCTCGGCATGGTGGACTACTTTAGAGGGCGCTGGGGCCCACCGCCAAGTCGCATAATGCGAGACGGCGACATAGCGGCGACCTCGAGCTGAGCTCACGAGGCGCTCCGGTGGCTCACCGATCGGCCAATCCGGCGAGCGCGTCCATGTAGGCGCGACATACGACCTCCCAGGCGAAGTGCTCACCGATCAGCGTACGGCCGCGCCGTGCTGCTTCTTCCCGAAGGGAGGAGGAGCTCATGAACGACCGAATGCGCTCCGCCAGTGCGCTCGCGTCTGGCGGGAAGCGCTGATCGGGGTAGGGCAGCACCTCGGCGTTGAACGGAGTGTCCAGCGCGAGCGTCGGCGCCCCGGCGCCGAGCGCTTGCAACAGCGCCGGGTTCGTACCCCCGACTGAGTGACCGTGTACGTATACATCGCAATGCGCCCATAGCTGGGTGAGCAGTTGCTGGTCATCGACGTGACCGAGCCAGGAGATGTGCTTGGCTGCCTCCAGCTTGCGCAGGCGTGCTTCGATCGGCGAGTCGAAGTTCGCACTGCCCACGATCACAGCCTGCGGCGCTTGGTCGCCGAGCAGCTCGAGCGCATCCAGGGCCAGGTCGACGTTGTTCTCGGGGGCGAGGCGGGCGACGACAAGCAGGTATGGAAGAGTGCCGAGATCGATGGCCTGCAGCCGGTCGCGGCCGACGTTGCTGAGCACGGGGGCGCCATAGGGAATGAACGTCGAATCGCGACCAAAGCTCTGCTTCCAGATGGCGCCGATGGCGCGGGAGTCGCAAATCAATGTGTCTGCGTTTCGTGCGGTCATCCAGGCTCCCGCGCGAAAGGCAGCCCGACCAAGGCGGCTCCACTTTCCTCGCTCCCACTCGATTCCGTCGGTATTGACGGCGAAGGGTGTCCGGGCGGCGCGGAGCAACGGCAGCCAGAACCCGTTTGCGATGTTGAGCACCAGCACCGCATCGAAGCGACGAAAGCTGGCATCGAAGGTCGCCGTGAGGCCGAACGTGAGCGTCGAAAGCGACTTGGTATCCCGGCCGTGCGTCGCGATGCAGCGGACGTCCTCAGTCACCCAGGCCCGTCGACCCTCGTCGCGAGTACGGCAATAGACGGTCACATCGTGTCCCGAACGCACGAGATAGGGTGCCAAGTTACGGACGAGAGTCTCGTAACCCCCATAGCTGCTAGGAAAGCCGCGACTGCCGATGATTGCGAATTTCATATCCTGAGCAAGAGCCACAGCCATCGGCTCGGCTCGAGAACGTCGGTAACCCCGTATCGGAGATGGTAGCGCGCCTGAGCGTCCGCGGCGTGCCGGGCAGCGTGGGTGTGGTGCCCAATGGCATTCGTTCGAAGTGATATCGTGCGCCCAATGGAGCGTGCAGACGGGGCAGGCTAGTGCTTCAAGCGGAAGGATGAGAGTACTGCTGCAGGGTCGATCGGCCCGAAGCATCGCCGTAAGCCCTGGTGGAGATCAGGTACAGATCGAAGCCACGGCCGATGCGCTGCGCTCGATGGACGTTGACGCGCAGATCTCCTCAGAGGCGGCCCCCGACCTCGCCCGCTTTGACGCTGTTCATTTGTTTGGCCTTGTACGGCCACAAGAGACCTGGGTGCAGGCGCGCAATGCGTCGAGGCAAGGCAAGCCCGTGATCCTGTCAACCGTATACTGCGATGTCTGGGAGTTCGAGCGCGTGGCGCGTACGGGACCGGTGGGATGGATCGCGCGCCACTCCAACCGCGACGTCGTCGAGGCCTTGAAGGCGAGCGGGCGAGGGCTCAACAGCCGAGAGTGGAGTCGTGGCTCGACGGCGCTATTTGTCAAGGGATTCTCTCGCATGCAACGAGAGCTGATAGCGATGTCGTCGTCGTTGTTGCCCAACTCACGCTCGGAGTGGCTGCGCATCGCCCGCGACCTTGGGTTCGCCAGCCTGGATTCTCGCGTGGTCGTAGTCCCGAACGGCTTCGACGCCGAGGCTTCGAGCTCGATGATCAGCGAGGGATCAGTGCCGGACCGTCTCGCTCCGTTTCGCGACTGCATACTTTGCATTGCTCGTATCGAGGGGAGGAAGAACCAGCTGAACCTGATCGAGGCGGTACGAGGAACCGACATGACGCTCGTCCTTGGTGGACCATCCACGGCCAACCAGAGGCGATACGTGCAACGAGTCAAAGAGGCGGCCGCTGCTAATGGCAACGTTCACATGGTGGGCGAGGTCACAGCCCAAGAAAAGGCCTGGCTATACAGAATTGCCTCGGTACACGCCTTGCCCAGTTGGATGGAGACCACCGGGCTCTCGTCGCTGGAAGCAGCAATGGCTGGCTGCGCGCTCGTCGTCTCACCCAATGGAGACACGCGCGACTATTTCGGCGACGACGTAGAGTATTGTGCGCCTGGCGATCCGTCGTCGATTCGCGATGCGCTTGTCAGTGCGTCCAAACGCGGACCAAGCGCTTCGCTCAAACGTCGAATCCGCACTCAGTACACGTGGGAGCGGGCGGCTGAAGTAACTTACGACGCATATAGAGACGTCGTGACACGGGCTAAGGATTCACGAGCTGGTGCAACGGGCGGCTGTTACTGATCGCGTCGGCATACTCGACCTTGGGGAAGATGGTGAGCTTACCACCCACCGTGGCGTCAACGATCGTCCGCCCAGCGCGCTCGTAGGTTGCCCGCGTCCGCGTGTACGCGAGCTCCATCTGCTGCCAGTCAGGCAGCTGCCACTTTACGCCCTTACCAAAATAGCCGGGCGTGAAGTGATTGGGGTCGTCACCATGAGAGACCACGACCGCCGGACGTAGATCATCGGCGTCCTGTGGCAAGGTCTGGGCGGCCACCACCCCCGTCTCGACGAAGGAATGATCCACCCCAACCAAGACGACTTCGGTGAAGCCAAAGTAGTAGGCCAGTTGCATCGAGAAATGGGTGACGGTGGCACCTTCGTAAAAGCCCCAGCGAGTCGGGTGTGTGCCGAAGTGTGGCCCGCGACGGGCGAGGAATGCCGTCACAGTGCTCGGTAGGTTCTCGAACCGGGCGTACTTATGACTCATGAAGACCTCGCACGGAGTCCGCGCCATCTCGCTCCCGAACTGTTCAATGATCTCCACCGCGATCGCCGACAAGAAGGTCGTGTGGAACCCAAGATCGTCAAATGCCAGATAAATACGATTGGCGCCAAACGTGTACTCATGAGCAAGCGGCGACAGGTCCATGCCCTTCAGGCTTGGTCCGTTGCCGATGATAAAGGCACGCTTGCCCAGATGACGATCGCGCATACCGGCCAAGCGGTGTGCCGACTCCCGACCCCAGGACGAGGAGAGGTAGGAGCACAAGAGCAACGAGTCGTCAAGCGCACCGCCGACCCGGCCGGTGAGCGCGGGGCCTACGGTTGCACGGGCTGTGGCGGCAATCGATTTTCGCAATGTCATTACAAATCTCCGGGCTGTGGCGGGCGCGCGGGACGTGCTCGCCACCTGCACGATAGAGTAGCGATTTGCTGGCGATCGCGTCCTCGTCGCTTCGGCCGCCTTGCCGATGCGTGGGGTGCTCGCAGCCGAGCGTGGGGCGCTCGCAGGGTAGCCCTTCGGTGTAATCTTAGCCGCGATGACAGGCGGCAAGATCATGATCGGGATCGCGACGGGCGGACGACCGGAGGAGCTGCGACGGCTGCTCACGGCGCTTGCTACTGACTACGGCAGCCGAAGTGACGTCTGGCTCCTGGTAGCCGACAACGATGAGCATGCGAGCTCTCGGGCCGTCTTCGAGGAGTGCGGCGCGCCGTTTGACGAGCGTCGTGCGTATGTGCACGAACCCAAGCGAGGCTACGCGGCGGCGCGTAACGCGGTGATCCGCAACGTTGACGGTGCCCAGGCGCTGGCGCTGATTGATGATGACGAGGTGCCGGAACCGGGCTGGCTGAACAACCTCCTCGCTGCTCAGCATCGCACGGGCGCGGACGTGGTAGCGGGTCCAGTGATCAGCGTGTTTCCCCCCCAGGTCCCCGACTGGTATGAGACAAGCGGTGTATTTGCCATGGAGTCGCCGGACTTTCCAGAGGGCCACGAGATGCCATGGTGCGCCACGAACAACACGCTGGTCATGCCACGAGTGCTCGAAGCGATCCCGGAGGGCTTCGACGACCGTTTCAACCCAATGAGCGGCGAGGACAGCCATTTCTTTCTCCTGGCCCGACGCCGCGGCTGTAGGCTTGTATGGACGCAGACCGCCGTGGTCCGTGAGTATCTTCAACCCACTAGGTTCAACCGCGGTTGGATCTTCAAGCGAGCCACCCGTAGTGGCAACACTCGCGCCCTGATCGAACTACAGCTCATCGGTGGGGCTCGCACTGCCGTGGCGCGTATCGTCAAGGCCCTTGGCCTTCTTGCGTTCGGGTTTGCATCGGCTGCCGGCGCGGGTATGCGCCGCGATCGTGCATTAGGCCTGCGAGCGATCCATAGGATCGGGCTCGGCTATGGCATGGTGCTCGCCTTTCTGTTTCGTGACCCTTGGAAGCCATAGCCCGGTCATGATCTAGGAAATCTTGGAGGCTGCCAGGCGGGATCAAAACGCACGCAGGTATGCGGCTGTCGGTGGACTCATTTGCGTAGCCTAATGATCATTGCGCTTGCCTGCTCAACGTCGACTTTGAAGCCGCCGTGGCTCCGTACGATCTTCGACTGTTTTGATCGGAGTTCGCCAAAGGCATCGAACGACGCGTGGCCGAAACTGACGTCATCAGTCGATTCGATTGAAGGGGCCGTCAAACGCTCGTATGTCGCTCGGCGGTAGCCCTCCACATCGATCGACAGCGTCGCCGGCGTCGTGGTACTAAAGTTGTCTATCGCCAAGGTAAGACGCCGACGTTTGTTCACCGTCGCGTATGCAGTCAGGTCATTAGAGCTGCCCGCCCCCGATAGGTGCACGGGCACGAAATAACCGCCCTCCAGCTGACGCGCGCTATAGAGACCATAGTACTCCGGGCGTGCGATGGCAAGCCCACGATCTGCTGCGATCGGCGCTGGTGTGCATACCGGGCTGAACGAACCCTGCGTGCACTGGCCGAAGGAGCCGTGGAAGTTGAGTCCGCTGACCCCGGCGCTCGCCGCGCGCAGCGACCAGTCGAGCGACCAAAGTGCGCTGGCAAAGACGGGGTTGGTGGCGTATCCGGTGCTTCCGCGACAGGCTGGGGTGGCGTTTGTCTCGCTGATACGAGTTTCACGATGTGCAAGCTCGCCGGCATCGATCAGATCGGCCAGCACAACGTTCTCCTGTTCACGCACTTGCGGGGAAAGAAGCACTGACGTAGGCGGTGTGGTGGTGTTCTGGCATTTCCCCTGGGAGTAAGCAAAGGGGGCAGCATAGTAGTGGTCGGTAATAGCGGCGAACGGCGTGACCTGGTTGGGGGTGATGGACGACAGCCAGTTTGGGAGTGAAAAATCTGGTCCGTAAAGGGGAGTGGTGGGGGAAGTCCCCTTGATGGCTGCCGCATACTCGGCCAGTTCGTTGAGATAGTCGCTGACATCGTATGTTCGCGACCTGAGGTGGACAGTTGACGTCCCGTATGCGTCGGGCTCGTTACCGATCTCGATGCCGAGCAGGCGCGAGCCGAGTATCTGTCGAGCGATGCGCGCCTCGCCAGCGGCGCGTGTGGGGTCGAAGTGGCCGAAATCAACTCCCAGAACAACGTGCCAATTGGTGCGTTCCAGCAGCTCACGCAGCGTAACCAAGTTCGAGGGCGTGACTATGCTTGTCGCCCACGAAGGTGGCTGTTCGCCATTGGCGGTCCACCACGAATAGTCGAGCGAACTACCGCCGATTCGCAACACAGCCGGTCCGAGCAGCTGCATAAACTTTACGAGCGACTTGTGGGTGGTACTGAGATCTTGAGGCCAGGTGGCAAGCGCTTGAGTCTCCATCGATAGCCCGACCGCTCCTGGAGCGAAATACTGCCTTGACTGGGCAGGCTCGGCGGTGAGAGTCACATGACCTGTCGCCTGCATAGGAATGTCCTCGTGACGATGCACGCTCGACGGCAAATCTAGTTTGTGAGACACCAGCCAGCTCTGGAACGTTGACTCGTGACTGGTGAGACAGAGGGCGATCGTAACGACGGCGATCGATACCAACAGCAGCGCTAGCCGTGCGCCGCGAACGGTCAGGTGTAAGGCGTCTGATCGAGAGTCCGGGGGCACGAAGATAGGGGTCACGAGGCTTGTCGCGACATATCTTAGCGCGCCCGGCCGACGTGACCCCGGGGAGTGGTTCGGGTGGTCTGGTCCCTTATTAATGGACTGGTGGTCTGGTCCCGAGTAATGGACCGTTGGTCTGGTCCCCGAGTAATGGACCGTGTTTGTGAGAGGTTGGGCGGCATTGTTCCCCGAAGGAGAGGTTCATGCCGAAGTTGTATTCGCCGGAGTTTCGTCGTCGTGTGATCGAGTTGTGCCGGTCGGGTGGC